>NZ_JAATEK010000272.1:0-201 GCF_012034195.1 Microbispora sp. CL1-1 | reverse complement strand
GGTACCTTCGCCCCCGGCCTCGCCCCCACCCTGGCCAGCGGAGGACACCCCGCCCACCGGACGTGCTGCACGTGTCGGGTGTGCCGGGCGTGCTGAAGGTGCCGGATCCACCGGACGGCTCGGGTCCGCAGAGCGCGCCGGGCGAGGCGGGCGCGGCGCGCGTGCTGGACTTGTCGGGTCTGCCGGGCGTCCTGGACGTGC
>NZ_JAATEK010000271.1:0-205 GCF_012034195.1 Microbispora sp. CL1-1 | reverse complement strand
TGACCCCGCCGGCTCATCTGACGCCGCCACCGGCAAACCTGACGCCCCCGCAGGCACTACCGCCAGCCCCGCCAGCTCTGCCGGTACCCCCACAGGCGAGCCGAAGCACGAGCGCGAGCGCGACTACGAGCGGAGGTCGGGTAACGGACCCGAGCCGGAAGATGGGCACGGGCACGGGCGGAGGGTCGCTCCGGAGCCGGAGCGT
>NZ_JAATEK010000270.1:0-207 GCF_012034195.1 Microbispora sp. CL1-1 | reverse complement strand
ATCAGGAATCGCCACCGGCACCCCGCCACCGCCGGTACCTTCGCCCCCGGCCTCGCCCCCACCCTGGCCAGCGGAGGACACCCCGCCCACCACACGCGAAGGGTAGGCCGGGCCCACCGGGCCCACCGGGTCCGCCGGGCGCGACGGGCAGGCTGAAGGTGCCGGATCCACCGGACGTGTCGGGTCTGCCGGGCGTGCTGCACGTGT
>NZ_JAATEK010000027.1:0-111651 GCF_012034195.1 Microbispora sp. CL1-1 | reverse complement strand
GTTCGCGCCAGTGCCGTTCGTGCCAGCAGCGTCCGCGCCATCGGCAGCCTCACGGGCGGCACCCGCGTCAGCGCCGTTCGTGCCAGCGGCATTCGTACCGGTGGCAGCCCCACTCGTGGCATCCGCGCCGTCGTTGGTTGTGCTGTCGGGATCGGTGCCTGGAACGTCCGCGCCCGGGGCGTCCGTGCTTGCGGCATCGAGTGCGTCGCCGCGCTGCCGGAGCCCGAAGTTGATGATCGGGAAGGGCTCCCGGGCGGATGAGCCATCAGAGGACCACAGCGGCGAGTTGGCGATCAGACGGTCCCACCAGCCGTCGTCGGGGCCATTCGAATGACGAAGGCGCTCAGGATCGATGTCGAACAGATCCATCACACCTCCATCAAGCGATTCGAAAATTTGTATTAATTCTCTCCTCCCTCCGGAGCTTGTGCAAGATCAACTAAGAATCTCTTGGGATCACAGATTGAGGGAATCGCCCTGGTCACGGGGTAGTTCGCCGCGGCCGGGCGGGCCAGCCAGATGCTGTGGCTGGACAAGCCATGCCAAGAGTCTCTGGCCGACGACCGCGAAGGCGGCCATGAAGGTGGCTACCGAGATGCCGCGCTTGAGGCGGTCCCGCATCGGTGCCACCGAAGACTGGTAGCGCGCGGCCAGTCGGGCCGAAGAGGTCTCGTTGCAGGCCGTCCAGGATCGCGTTGAGGTAGCCCGCGACGAACGCACCGCCGACCTCGGAGGGGCCGACAGAGGTCTCGTTGGCGGCCCACACCGGGTACAGATCGTCCGGGATCGCACCGAGGTAGCTCGCGACGAACGCGCCACCGACCTCGGAGGGACCGACAGAGGTCACAGGGGCGGCCCGGGTGCCGTAGCGCCGACCCTTGACAGTGGCGCTGGCCCCCTTCAACGCGACGGGTCCGGGGGTGAACCCGAGCACGGGCTCCACGGGCGCGAACTCGTCCTGCGTCGCGGAGAGCAAGCCGAGGCGAGTGAGTTCGGTGAGCCCCTTGCCCACATCAGCCCGTGAGGGTTCTCCAGGACTCCACGGTCGCTGCGGCGATGCTCTCGATGCGGCTGCCGTACGCCGGATATCCGTCGGCAACGAGGCTGCCGTCCCTGAACGGCAACCCGCAGAAGCCCGCACGGAAGGGTCCGGGGGACACACTCTGCGGGAGCGGCGTGTACGCCTCCAGCGGGGCCATGTCGTAGCCCGACCGCGATCCACGCCTGTTGCGCGCCACCTGATGCGCCGCGGCGCGGAGCAACGCGTCGAGGCCCTTGTCCAGGTAGAACTGCAGCAGGCGGAACTGACCGTCGAGGTGCTTCTCGTGGCCCCTGGCGGGGTGTTGCAGGAGATAGGCGCAGACCACGACCGTGTGCCACCTGACCATCTCGGGATCGGCCTGCTCCTCGGCCAGGATCGCGTGATAGTAGTCCGCGCACTCACCCAGCGGACCGGGGGTCGCGCCGCAGTCGCACCGGCCCGCACGGGAGCTGTCCGCCATGGCCCGCACCCTAGGCAACCGGCGACGGCCGCGTCGACGGCATTTCACGACTCCGAGAGCACTGCTCTTGACATGTCCATGCGCATGAGAGAGCATCGCTCTCGTTAATGAGCACTAATCTCAAGGAGCCGTACATGTCGCTGCTCTACTCGGGTCCGTCCCTGGCCGTGCTGCACGAGGAGTACGCCGCACGGGGACGCGTCGATCCCGACGCCCAGCTGACCTCCTCGTCCACGCTGGTCATGGACGCGCCTGTGGACCGAGTCTGGAAGGTCATGGCCGATTTGCGGACGTGGCCGTCGTGGGTCTCCGGCATCCGGATCCTCGAACTCGGCGAGGTGCGCCCCGGCGCGTCCTTCCGGTGGCGCCTGAACGGCGTGCCGCTGCGGTCGCGGTTCGCCGTGGTCGAACCCCTGCGGGAGCTCACCTGGACGGGCACCTTCCTCGGCTGCTATCGGGCCGTCGACAGGCACGTGCTGGAACCCCTGGATGACGGGCGCACGAGGGTCACCGTGGAGGAGTCGCTCGCCGGCCCACTGCTGCCGCTCTTCTACCGGGAGCCCACGCTCCGGGCCAACCACGAGCGATGGCTCTCCGATCTCGCTCGCGCCGTCGCCTGAGCCGCTCCGCGCCCTCCCGTCGTCCCGTACGGGGAAGAAACGCGGGTACACCAAAAAGGAAAATTCGGCTTTTCGGGTAATTCGAGCTACCCGGAGGGCCTGTGGAAAACGTCAGCGAGTGATGTCTGGTGATGCTTTGATGAGCGGTAGCGAAACAATCGCCGGTCAAAGGGCAAAATCATGTTTAAGATGCTTCTCCAGCAAATGGTGGCACTGCTCGACGAGGACGACCTGCACCTGGGCGACGATGCGCATGCGCTCGACCCGGACGACTATGCGGACGAAATGGACGATTTGGACGACGACTTCTGACGTTTTACCCAAAATCCCCCCATAATCTAGAAAGCCCCCAAATGACGTTCACGCTTCACGACGTACGCTCTCGGACATATAAGGCGCGCGACGCCTGGTGGACCGTTTTCCTGGTGGATCCCCTGGCGGGCCGGTTGGTGGTGACGACCGCCAATCGCACGTCCATCACCCCGAACCAGATCACCTGGGGCGCCTTCGTGCTCGGTCTGGGCTCGGCCTGGTGCTTCCTCCAGGCCGAGTGGCGGTGGCTGGTGGCCGGGGCCGTCGTCTACCACGTGAGCTTCGTCCTCGACTGCATGGACGGGAAGATCGCGCGGCTCAAGGGGACAGGGACGGTCCTCGGCGGCTGGCTCGACTACGTCTTCGACCGGATCCGGGTGCTGGCCTGCACCGCCGCGCTGATGTGGGGGCAATATCGCGCGACCGGGCAGGAGGTCTACCTGCTCCTCGGCATCGCCGTCGTGTTCCTCGACATGCTGCGCTATGTCGACGCCCTGCAGATCGCGAAGGTGCGGCGCCAGATGCGCCGCACGCTGCGGCTCGCCTACGAGGAGTCGGCGTCCGGGGGTGCGGCCGCGCTGCCGGCGTCCCTGCTGAACGACGACCTCGACGGCGACCCCGACGAGATCAGGGTCCGCCTGACCGAGGCCGTGGACCTGCAGCAGGAGTTCCGCAGCCGCTTCTCCTGGTATCCCGGCATGCGCGAGTGGCTGCGCGAGCACCGGATCCGCACACACCTGGTGAGCGGCATCGAGTTCCAGATGGCGGTGTTCATCATCGGCCCGCTGCTCGGCGCGGTCGTCCCGGTCACGATCGGCGCGGCCGCCCTGTTGCTGCTCTTCGAGGCCCTCATCATGTACAAGCTCGTGCTGTCGTCACGGGACCTGAACCGCGCGCTGGCCGCGATCCGCTCGTCCGCCGAGCCGTCCGCCTCGGGGACGCCCGCCGGTTGAGCGTCTCACCGCTGCTCAGACCGATAGAGGCACCGTTGCGAGGGGTAGCGGTGGGACATGATGACCGAACGTGAGGAACCCACCGGCCTGCCCGATCCCGACCACCGCCGCCCCGAAGGGCTGGACGACATCACGGTCGACGCGCTGGGCAGGCTCAGCAAGGCGC
This sequence comes from Microbispora sp. CL1-1, assembly GCF_012034195.1. Taxonomy (NCBI): domain Bacteria; kingdom Bacillati; phylum Actinomycetota; class Actinomycetes; order Streptosporangiales; family Streptosporangiaceae; genus Microbispora; species Microbispora sp. CL1-1. Next base: position 108,098 of record NZ_JAATEK010000027.1, on the reverse strand, counting down.
TGGAGACGATCCACCGGGTCAGGGGCCACCTCTACTCCTTCCACCAGCTCACCGGCACGGCCGACTTCGAGCTGGACAACGCCGTACGGCTGCTGCGCCAGGCCGGGCACGACAAGTGGGCCGACCGGATCGAACGCGAGCTGATCGGCCGCAACGTCATCCAGGGCCGTTGGACCTTCCAGATCGTGGAGGAGTACGACGACGGCTACTACGCAACCTTCCAGGAGCTGGAACGCCAGGCCCGCAACGAACTGGCCGGAGGCCGCCGTCACCTCTACGAGGCCGAGCTGAAGCAGCAGCGGCGCACACCCGGGCAACCGGGTCACGAGACCACCCCATGAAACCCCGGTCCTCGGCTGGCCGACCACGAACTGTCACCGGCTGCGAGGGGCCGGCGCACGTCCAGGCTGCCCGCCGAGCCGGATATGCCCGCCCTCCCCGGCGGACGACGTTCCCGCCGTCAGGACGACGTGCCCGCCCGTCACCGGAGCCGGATCAGTGACCATCACGCCCGGCGAGGAGGTCCCCACACGCCGAGCGCACCAACGCCGCGCCGAACGCGATGGCCGAACCAGGTCAGTGGACCCTCACGCCCGCACAGGAGGCCCCACGTGCCGAGTGGTGCCAACGCCGCGCCGAACGCGATAGCCAAGCCGGAGTCAGTGAGCGTCACGACCGCCGAGGAGGTGGTCCCGGCCCCACGCGCCGAGCGGCGCAAGCGCCTCGTTCAGCGTGACGCCGAGCGGGGTCAGCGAGTATTCGACGTGCGGCGGCACCTCGTCGTACACCTCGCGGCACACGATGCCGTCGGCCTCCATCTCGCGCAGGTGTGAGGCGAGCACCTTCTCGGTCACGCCCGGGAGCATCCTGCGCAGTTCACCGAAACGGCATCGGCGTTCGTTCAGCGCCCAGAGGATCGAGCTCTTCCACTTGCCGCCGATCACCTCCATGGCCGCGTCGATCCCGCATTCGGACGCTATCGGACGCCGCGCGGTCCGCATTGCCCATCCCCTCCCGGCTGCTTGCTCACCCCGGGGTAAGCACCCACTTCAAAGTGCGTACTTGATCCTCTCGGGGCTCGTGACCAGCCTAATCGGCATGACTCACACCGCTGAAAAGCCTGCGTTGTCCCTTCTCGGGCTGGGCGCGATGGGCGGCGCGCTCGCCCGTGCCTGGCTCGCCGCCGGGCATCCCCTGACCGTCTGGAACCGTACCCCGGGGAAGGCCGAGGCCCTGGACGGCGCCCGCGTCGCCGCGACCGCCGCCGAGGCCGTGGCCGCGAGCGACCTGGTGGTCGTCTGCCTGCTCGACCACGCCTCGGTGGACGACGCCCTCGCCGACGCCGACCTGTCCGGCAAGGACCTCGTCGACCTCACCACCGGCACGCCGGAGGAGGCCCGCGCCCGGGCACGTTGGGTGCAGGAGCGCGGCGCCCGGTTCCTCGACGGCGGCATCATGGCGGTCCCGCCCATGATCGGGGTGCCGGGCTCCGGGGCGTACGTCTTCTACAGCGGCTCCCCGGCGGTGTTCGAGGCCCACGCGGACACGCTGGCCGCACCCGCCGCCACCGTCTACACGGGTGAGGACCCCGGGCTCGCCGCCCTCCACGACGTGGCGCTCCTCAGCGCGATGACGGGCATGTTCGCGGGTGTGTCGCACGCCTTCGCGCTCGTCCGGGACGAGATCCCGCCGAAGGCGTTCGCCGACCTCGTCGCGGGCTGGCTGCAGGCGATGGTCCCGTACGCGTACGGGGTGGCCGAGCACCTGGACAGCGGCGACTACACGAAGGACGTCACCTCCAACCTCGCGATGATGGTCAGGGGCAACGCGACCCTGCTGCGTACGGCCGAGGAGCAGAAGGTCAGCCCCGAACTGCTCACGCCGTTCATGACTCTCATGGCGCGGCGGCTCGCGGACGGCCACGGCGACGAGGGCACCACCGGGGTGATCGACCTGCTGCGGCCCTGATCCGGGGCCCTGATCCGGGGCCCTGACCCAGACATCGGCCCGCCGATCTCGGTGGTTATCCTCACAAGAGGATTGCGAGGTGAGGCCGTGACCGAACGCAGGCCCCTCGGAGTGAGCTTCGAGTCGTGGATCGACCGGCAGATTCGCGAGGCCACCGAGCGTGGCGAGTTCGACGACCTGCCAGGCGCAGGCAAGCCCATCCCCGGTCAGGGCAAGCCCCACGACGACATGTGGTGGATCAAGCAGAAGATGCAGGCGGAGAACCTGTCGTTCCCGCTGCCGGGGACGCTGGCGCTGCGCAAGGAGGCCGAGGAGGCGAGGGCGGAGGCGCTGGGCGCGCGCACCGAGGCCGAGGCACGCCGGATCGTCGAGGAGATGAACGACAAGATCCGCGACAGCTACCGCAGGCCCCTGTCCGGTCCGCCCGTCGTGCAGCCGCTCATCGACGCGGACGAGGTCGCCGCCGAGTGGCGGGCCCTTCATCCGGTCGCCGAGCGGAAACCCGCCCCCGCGCCCGCTCCCGAGAAGCGTCAGAGGCGTTCCTTCCTCCGGTGGTTCGGCCACCGCTGACCCGCCGAGGCCGCTGACCGGGCCGGGCGACCTGACGAAAGTCAGGTGAGGACCTCCCGATCGCCCGATGTGCCGCCCCTCCGGCCGCTCCTACCGTTCATGACCTGCGAACGGAAAGAGCCCGGAGGGGAAACTCGGTGCGAATGCGCAGGATCGCGGCGACCGCCGCCATAAGCGGTGTGCTGCTCACGACAGGACTGCTCATGACGGGACTGCTCATGACGGGACTGCTCATAACGGGATCGGGGGCGGTCGCCGCCACGACGCGGGCGGCGCCCTCGGACGGACGGCCCGGCCTGACCGCGGAGTCCGTCGACCGATACGTACGCGACTACATGCGGCGTACGGACCTGCCCGGCGCCGTGGTGACGGTCGTCAAGGACGACACGGTCGTGTACGCCGCCGGGCTCGGTCACACGGCCGGCGGCGAGGCGATCACCGCGGACACCCCCATGCCGCTCGCCTCGTTGTCGAAGTCGTTCACCGCCCTGGCGGTGCTGCGCCTCGCCGACCAGGGCAGGATCGACCTCGACGCGCCGGTGCGGCGTTATCTGCCCGAGTTCACCATGGCCGATCCCCGGGCCGGGCAGATCACCGTACGGCAGTTGCTCCAGCAGACCTCGGGCATGAGCGACCGGACCTTTCCCGAGCTGACGCTGCCCGCGCCGGACGACCTCAAGGACGCCGTCGCGATGCTCAGGACCGCGCCGCTCGCCGCCCCGCCGGGCACCCGGATGATCTATCACAACCCCAACTACGCGGTCGCGGCGCGGCTGGCCGAGGTGGTGTCGGGGACGCCGTTCGCCGACTTCATGGCCGCCACGGTGTTCAGGCCGCTCGGCATGACCTCCACCCGCACGGTGGACACCACGGAGGAACTGCCCGGCGCGGGCGCCGGATACATCCGCGCGTACGGCCGGCTGATCGAGCGCGCGCACCCGAAGTGGTTCGTCAACGGCTCCTACGGGGTCGTCAGCACCACACACGACCTGGGCAAATGGCTGATCACGCAGAACGGCCACGGCGACGCCCTCCCCCGAGACCTCGTCACGGCCACCCAGACCCCGTCCGGCGTGGGCGGCAGCACGTACGGCATGGGGTGGTCGGCCGAGCGGACGGCCGGAGGGGCCCAGATGCTGCGGCACACCGGCTGGCTGCTCACGCACAACTCGGCGCAGACCCTCCTGCCCGCGAGCGGGTGGGGCATCGCGGTCGTCACCGACACCGGGATGATCTCCGGTGACGATGCGCTGATCATCAGCGACGGCCTGGTCGACATGATCGAGGGACGTCCCGACGCGCACGCCGTGCCGTTCACCACGAGTGCGGACCCCTGGCTGGGCGGCCTGTCGCTGCTCAACCTGGCCCTCGGCCTGACCGGGGTGCTGCGCTCCCGCCGCTGGGCCGCCCGCCGCGCGCGGCGGCGCACCTGGCGGATGGCCGCACGGCTGGCCCCGTACGCGCTGCCGGTCGCGTTCTATCTGGGGCTGGCGGAGCTGGCCGGGCTGCTGCTCAACCGGGTGGGCACGCTGGGCCAGCTCACCTACGTGTGGCTCGCCCTCTACGTCTGGGCCGCCACCGGGGCGCTGGCCGCCGTCGCCGTCGTGGCCGCCCGCCTCGTCCACACCGCCCGCCTCGTCCACACCGCCCGCCTCGTGCACGCCGTACGGCTCCGGCGACGGGCCGTTGGTAGCGTCCCCGCATGGGCGAGCGAAACACACTAATCAGTCCACAAGGCGCAATAGGCCGGATTGAGGGAGAAACGCGATGATCCGCGTCCTGCTGGCGGACGACGAGGCGCTGATCCGCGCCGGCATCGCGAGCATCCTGGCCACGGCCGGTGACATCGAGGTCGTCGCCGAGGCGGCCGACGGGCACGAGGCCGTCGACCTCGCCCTGCGGCATCGTCCCGCCCTCTGCCTGCTCGACATCCGGATGCCGCGGCTCGACGGGCTCGGGGCCGCCGCGGAGCTGCGCCGGGTCCTCCCCGACGTCGCCGTGGTGATGCTCACGACGTTCAACGAGGACGACTACGTGACGAGCGCGCTCGGCTCCGGCGCGTCCGGTTTCCTCCTCAAGTCGGGCGACCCACGCGAACTGATCGCAGGGGTCCGCGCCGTCGCCGCAGGCGGCGCCTATCTCTCCCCAGCCGTCACGCGGCGGGTCATCACCCGCCTCCGGGAGCGCCCGCTCGGCACGGAGTCCGCCGCCCGCGCCCTCGTGGACGGGCTCGGCGACCGCGAACGCGAGGTGCTCGCCCTGGTCGGGGCCGCCCTGTCCAACGCCGAGATCGCCCGGCGCCTGCATCTCGTCGAGGGCACGGTCAAGGGGTACGTCAGCCAGATCCTCGCCCGTCTCGGCCTTCGCAACCGCGTCCAGGCCGCGATCCTGGCGTACGAGGCGGGTCTCGTGCCCGGCAGTCCGCTCGACCGGAGGGCGTGAGGTGGTGCGGCCGTCCCGTCTGCTCGACCTCGCGCGGTGGCTCGCGGTGTGGATAGCGGTGTGCGGGCCGCCCGTCGCGCTGGCCCTCGACGACCACGACGCCCGGGGGATGGCCGTGGCGGCCGTGGCCGTACCGCTGTTCGGGGCCGCCACGGCGGTGAGCCGGAGGTGGCCGCTGGCGGCGCTCGCCATCCCGGTCGCCGTGAGCCTGGCCCTGGACGCGCAGATGTTCGGCCCCCTGTCCTGGACGTGGGCGGCGCTGGTGGTCTTCGGCTACCTGACCGGGCACCGGATGGCGAGCGCCCGCCCAGCGCTGTGGTTCTTCTCGGCCGTCGCCCTCGCGGGGTTGCCGCTGTCCGGGCTCGTCCTGCGCGACCTGTGGGGCTGGCCGACGCAGCTCGTCACGCTGCTGCTCGCGGTCGTGGTGCCCTGGCTGCTCGGCCGCTGGCGCCGTCAGCACGCCGAACTGGTCCGTACGGGCTGGCTGCTCGCCGACCGGCTCGAACGCGGACAGCAGGCCGTCGCCGACCGCGCCCGCCTGCGGGAGAGGGCGCGGATCGCGGGCGACATGCACGACTCGCTCGGTCACGACCTCACGCTCCTCGCGGTGCGCGCCGGCGCTCTGGAACTCGGCCCCGGCCTCGATCCGCGGCGGCAGGCGGCCGTACGCGAGCTGCGCGAGGCCGCCGCCGCGGCGACCGAGCGGCTGCGCGAGATCATCGGCGTGCTGCGCGCGGACGATGAGGACGTCGGCACACCCCCGCGTGAGGAGAGCGTCGAAACGATCGTCGAACGCGCCCGCGGCTCCGGTGTGCCGATCGTCATCGAGCATCCGGCAGGCGACGCCGGCGTCATCGACGGGCTGCCCCCGATGACCGCGCTCGCCGTACGCCGCGTGCTCCAGGAGGCGCTGACGAACGCCGCCAAGCACGCCCCCGGCGCGACCGTACGCGTCCGGGTCGGGTCCGACGACGGCGTGGTCATCCTCAGGGTGGTCAACGACCCCGCTCCGGCTGGGGCCCCGACCGGCGTGGCCTCGGGTGGTTCCGGTCTCGTCGGGCTGGCGGAACGGGTGCGGCTGGCGGGCGGCGTCCTGCGAGCGGGCCCGGTTCCCGGCGGAGGTTTCGAGGTCGCCGCCGAGCTGCCCGTCACCGGGAGCCGGGCGGCGCGCGAACAGGCGCGGACGACGGCAGGCCTCGGCGTGCCCGAGACCACGGCGGCCCGGGAGCTGCACCTCGCCCGGCGGCGGGTGCGGCTGCGGCTCGCGCAGGCGGCCGGGGTTCCCGTGGCCGTGCTGACGGGGATCTTCGCGCTCCTGATCCCCCTGAGCTTCGTCAGCTCGTCGTTCTCCGTCCTCGACCCGGCGACGTACGAGGGGCTGAAGGCGGGTCAGTCACGCCACGACCTGCGGCTGCCGGTGTTCACCCGGGACGGCGCGCCGGACGGCGCTCCCGATCCGCCGCCGGGCCAGGACTGCGTCTATTACACGATGACGGCCGATTCCGGCCGGGCCTACCGCCTGTGCTTCGTCCGCGACCGGCTCGTCTCGAAGACCCTCGTGCCATAAGCCTCGTGCCATAAGAGCTCTCGTGCCGTATGAGCGCATCGCGATGCTCCTGACGTCGGCGGCGTCCCGCTGCCGGATGACGGAAACGCGACGAATGGTCTCGGCCCCCGGTTTTTGTCGGCGGCGGCTGCCACGATGTCGTGAAACGACCAAGGGAGCCCAGGTGCCCGATCATCTCGCCACCTTCCGGTGGCTGACGGCCCCCGCGACGGACAACGTGCACACCCCGCTGGGTGACGTCTTCAGCGTGTCGTTCTTCCATGGCCTGGAGCCCGCCGACGTCGCGGCCCGTTTCGAGCCGACCGCGGCGGCGGTCCGTTCGATGACCCTGGACGAGCTTCACGACGAGGTCGCGGAGTTCATCGAGGAGACCGACGGCGACGACGGCGGCGGATACGTCGGCATCACCCGCATCGGCGAATGGAGCGTTGCAATCGAGCCGTGCGGCCGGCACACCGCGCTGGGCGACAACCTGGCGCGCCTCGCCCAGGAGTGCGAGGCGGTGGCCGTCGGACGCCACGACTACGCCGAACACGCTTTCCTGTACGCCGTGGACGGCGAGATCGTCACCGCCTTCACGCCGCACGCGTCGGTCAACCGCTGGGGCAGCGACCCCGATCGGCTGAAGGAACCGATGCGCAGGGTCGGGCTGCCGCTGACCGCCACGGCCGGCAAGGCGGCCTGGGACACGCGCTGGGACGACGCGCTGCCGAAGGCGTTCGCGCTCGCCGCCACGATCACCGGGGTGACCCTCACCCCGCGCTCCTTCGACGGGCCGCTGCTGGTGGCCCCCATCACCGAGTGGGCCCAGGTCTAGACGCCGGCGTCCTGGCGGGTGTCTTGTCCGGGTGTCTTGTCGGGGGGCTCTGCTACACACGTGTCATGACCTCACCCGCCGCCCAGAAGCTCGGCATCGTGCCGTCCGTGTTCGCCGTCCAGCACCTGCCGCAGGCGACGTTCCCCGAAGACGACGACTGGATCGCGCTCGTGCGCGCCCCGGAGGGCCTCACCGTGATCCGCGAGGCCTGGCCGACGGGCTCCGGTGAGCGGTGGATCGGCCTGTACGGCGGGGGCACCGGACACGCGCTCGACGTCCCGGGCATGCTGGCGGCCATCGTCGGCCCGTTGGCCGAGGCGGCCATCCCGGTGTTCGTCGCCTCGACGTTCCACGCCGACCTGGTCCTCGTGCCCGAGCCGAGGGTCAAGGAAGCGGTCACCGTCCTGGAGGAGGCGGGCCACCAGGTGGACACCCGCCACCTGCACGCACCCGGCTCGTAGCGCTCGACGTCGTCGTCATCCGGGGATGCCGGACGGCAGGCGAAGCGAACGCGTTCAGCCGATCGGGTTCCAGCCGTCGGATCCGGCCAGGTACTTCTGCGGGGTGTAGTTCGCCGCCTGTGAGTCGCTCATCTGTGGGCGGTTGGAGTTCACCGTGGCGCCGGCTCCGGTGTTCCGGTATTCGAAGAAGCGGGCATTCTTCCAGGAGTTGCCGGACATGTCGGTCCAAGGCTGCGAGGTCTTGATCGTCGAGCTGAGCGACGATTCCCGATAGAGCACCTGGGCGTCAGGGCCCCAGGGCCTCCCGAGCTGGGTGGTGTTTCCGGTCGCGCCGGTGATGCGGGACCGGTAGACGAGGAAGCCGTAGGTCTTGGCGGCGTCGGTCCTGGCGGCGGTGATGGGGGCGCCGCTGCTGCGCTTCTCGTAAATGTCGCAGTCGTCGAGAACCGCGGTGCCACCGCCGAAAATGAAGTCGACGGTGCCCTCGATGTAGGAGCTCTTGACGTAGGCGCGGGCGGAGTCGTTGATCAGGAAGGTGTCCTGGTCGCCGAGCAGGCGGACGTTCGACAGGACCGCCCGGTCGGCGTTGAGGTTCAGCGCGACGGCCTGCTGGTTGACGGTGCTGCCGTCCTCCACGTAGTCGTTGGAGATCGTCAGGTTGGTGAGGGCGGAGTCGTGGCCGTTCACGAACGCGGTGGCGCTGTTGAAGGTGCCGCCGTTCCCCCCGGCGTAGTGATTGTTGACGATCACTACGTCCCCGGGCGACGAGCCCAGACCCTGCAGCGTGATGTACGGCTTGTTCGCCGGGATCGTGACGATCTCCCGGTAGGTGCCCGGCTTGATCGTGATCACCTTCCGGCTGGAGTTGCCCGATGCCACGGCGTCGATCGCCGCCTGCACGGTCCGGTAGGTGCCGGTTCCGTCGGCGGCCACCGTGGGCTTCCCACCGGTGGGCGACGGCGAGGGCGTGGGTGAAGGCGAGCGCGTGGGCGTGGCGGAGGGCGAGGGCGAGGGCGTGGCGGAGGGCGAGGGTGAGGGTGAGGGCGTGGGGGTCGGCGAGGGTGATGAGGTGGTGACGGAGCCGGTGCAGGTGACGCCGTTGAGCGTGAACGACGCAGGCTTGGGGTTGGACCCCGACCAGCTGCCGTTGAAGCCGATGGACACCGACGCGCCGGTGGCGATGGCCGCGTTGTAGTCCACGTTCGTGGCCGTGACGTTCTGCCCGCTCTGACTGAAGGTGGCCGACCACCCGGTGTCCACCTTCTGACCACTCGCCGGGAACGCGAACCCCAGACTCCAGCCGTTGATCGCGCTGCCCAGGTTCTGGATCGTGATGGCGGCGGTGAACCCACCCGGCCAGTCGTTGGTCGTATAGGTCACGGCACACCCGGTGGCGGCCTGCGCCGCCGGGGCGACGGCCACACCGGCCAGGGCGACCACACCGGCCAGAGCACCGATCACCCCGGCACCCGTTCTGGTTCTGCTTGTCACAACCGAGCTCCTTGCAGGTCACGCAGGGCCCCTGACCGAGGAAAGACTCCCGACCCCACAAGGCTTTTCGTGCACCCGAACGACATCCACACCCAGACATCCACACCCAGGAACACCGCACAGCAACGTACGACCCCACCGATCACCGGTCAACGACACCCCACAGCGGCAACCGCGCACACCGGCCCCCACAAGCACAGAAACCACCGGAGACGGCACACCGGAACCCGGGAATGGATGAAACTTGCACCCCGAGCCGGCACCGTCCCGGTGCTGGGTCACGGCATCAGGGGCAGCTTTCCCACGATCTTGTCCACGCGGTTGCGCGGGCCGACGACGCCGACCGCGCAATACTCGACGTCGTCGGCCGCGGTCTCCTTCATCGTGGCGAGGTAGTCGGCGTAGACCCGCGTCCGCTGGGCCGCGGCGGGCATGTCCGCCACGAAGCACCCGGCGGACGACGCGGCCTTCGCGCGAATGGCGCGCAGCGTGGCGGCGTCCGCGGCCAGCACGGAGCAGCCCGCCCACGGCAGCCCGGGATGGGCGCCACCGTCGGCGTCCACCGCGTCGTCGCCGAGAAGCCCGGTCACCGCAGTCGAGGTCGCCGCGGCCACGCAGACTGCGGCGTTCACGGCACGGCCCGCGGGAAGGTCGCGGTCGACCACGATCACCCACTTCAGACGGGCCGCCCGGGTCGGGAGGGCCGGGTCGATCTCCTCGGGGGCGAACCCGACACCCGAGGTCGTCTGTTCATCGGCCGTCATCCGGTTCTCCTGTGCATACGTTCGGACGTACGCCGACGATGCTAGGCACTCGTACGATTGACCTGCAAGAAGTCCGTATTTATATCGGAAACAAGGGCGAACAGGCGGTCATGGACGAACTTGATAAGGCGATCCTGGCGGAACTGCAGTCGGATGCACGGAAGACCAACCGCGACGTGGCCGCCGCGGTCGGGGTCTCGCCGACCACGGCACTCGACCGTACGCGGGCGCTCCGGCAGCGCGGTGTCATCCGGGGTGCGATCCTCGACGTGGACCTGGCGGCGATCGGCCGCCCGGTCCAGGCCCTCATCGCCATCCGGGTGCGTCCCCCGTCGCGGCGCAACATCGAGGGATTCCGGAACTGGGTCAGCGCTCTTCCCGACACCCTGGGCGTCTACGTGACGGCCGGCACGGAGGACTTCATCGTGCACGTGGCCGTGCCGGACAACGCCAGCCTGTACGCGTTCGTGATCGACAAGCTCACCGAACGGCCCGAAGTCGCCGACGTCCGCACGTCTATCGTCTACGAGCACATCCGCAACAACCGGATCAGCCCGATGTGAGGCGGCATCACCCACCTGACGCCGTCCGAGTCGGCCGATTCCCGGCCTCCGCCAAGTGCCGCGCCGCCCAGGACCCGGCCCGAGGGCCCGGCGATGCTCGCCGGCATGCGCGAGCGCACAGTGCATCCACGAGTGCGTCCGCTGCCGCCGGCCGGACGTCGCCTCTCGCGGTTTTGTCAGTGGCGGGACGTAGCATGACCTGGGTCAACGGCCCAGGACACGGGACCGCACGACCATGTTCCGCGACTCAGGCATGTTCCGCGAGTCAGGCGTGTTCCGCGAGTCAGGCGTGTTCCGCGAGGCAGGGAGGAGTCACCCGGATGGGCCTGCACATCGAGAGCCGCTCGTCCGACTCGCCCTACATCGAGCGGGTGTGGCGGAGCAGCAGCCGTGACGTGGCACAGATGACGGCGGTCGCGACCGCCCATTGGGACCTGGTCTTCTGGGAGCAGCGCGGCCAGGTCAGCGCCTCCGTCCATGGGCCGGAGACGAAGGCGAGCCAGGCCCCCGTACCCGAAGACGCCACGTTCTTCGGGATCAGCTTCGCGCTCGGCACCGCGATGCCCCATCTTCCGCTCGGCCGGCTCGTGGACGGGTCCGCGGAGATCCCCGGCACGACCCACACGTCCTTCTGGCTGAAGGGCTCCACCTGGCATCTGCCCGGCTGGGACAACGCCGAGACGTTCGTACGGCGGCTGGTGCGCGAGGGTGTCGTCGAGCGCGATCCGCTCGTCGCCGCGGTGCTCGGCGGCGCGCCGCCGGACGTGTCGGAGCGCACCGTGCAACGACGCTTCCTGGCGGCCACCGGGCTCACCCGTGGCGCGATCCGGCAGATCGACCGCGCCAGGCGGGCGGCGGTCCTGATCCAGGACGGCGTGCCGATCCACGACGTGATCCACCGCCTCGGATACTTCGACCAGCCCCACCTCGCACGGTCCCTGAGCCGTTACATCGGGCGAACCGCCACACAACTGGGCGATCGGCGGCCTGCCCAACCGCTGTCGCTCCTGTACGCGACCTGACCGCCCGCCCCGGCGGGATCGATCTTCTTGCCAGCCTCGGCGTCAGTAACGTACGTGGGCGGCGATGGCCCGCGCGCATGCCAGGGACTCGGTGTGCGTGGTGTCCACCACGAGGTCGTAGACCACGCCCTCGTGAACCACTTCCGCCTGCAACACGGCCATCCCCTCGACGCGGTCGCCCCGCGCGATCTCGCGTCCCGCGGCGACCGCGCTGTCGCACTTCACGCCGACCCAGAGCACCTCCAGCCCGGCGAGGGCCTTCTGCCAGCGTTGCTGGGAGGCCGCCCCGCCGAGGAACACGTCGTCCACGATGACCCGGGCGCCCGCGCGGGCCATGGCGGCGATCCCCTCCGTCCACGCCGCGTCCAGCGCCTGGAACGCCGGCCCGACATCGACCTGGCCGTCCGGTGCGAAAGTGATCCCCGCGTCCGATCCGCGCATGGAGGCGGGCAGCGCCTCGACCATGGTGTCGACCGAGAGGGCGAGCCACGGATCCGGCAGGACCGCCTGCAAACACCGGGAGATCCCGGACTTTCCCGAGCTGGAACCGCCATTGAGGACAATCACCTGCGTAGCCACTGCGCCACGTTAAAGGGCGACCCCTCGCGGCTCCAACACCTTTTCCCCTGACCCGCCCTTACCGTCCACGACTTACCGGGAGGCGCCCGGCACACGCGATTTCCCGTACGGCGACAGGCGTCGGACGAGCCACGACGGGACGTGCGCGAGATTCTCCGTTCGCTTGAGCGAATACCGTGGGCGCTGTTAGCTTCACCCTGGTGGACGACATGCGTGCACGGGCGGAGGCGATCGAGGACTTCGCGGCGGCACTGCGAGAACTTCGCAAATCAGTCGGGAACCCACCTTTTCGCGAAATGTCCGGCCGGTCAGGCGCGATTTCCCATACGACATTGCACGAGGCCACCAAGGGCAACCGGCTCCCGAGCTGGGAGACCACCGTCGAGTTCGTCAAGGCGTGCGGCGCCGACCCGGCCGCGTACCGCGAACGCTGGGAGAGCGCGAACCTCGCGGTCAGGTCGGCGAGCGCCGGAGCGCCGTCGAACCGCGCGGGCGCCGTGGCGGCCCTCCCGCCTCACGAAATCGAAACCGCCGCCACGGACGTCGTACAAGGTCCGTGGCCGGCCGCTGAGACCCCGGCGACGAACGGGCCGGTTCCGTCCGCGCCAGGAGGCCGGGGACGGTTCCGCCCGGCCCGCCCGGCCGCGGCCGCACTCGCCGTAGGGGCCGTCGGTGTGGCGACAGTGGTCCTCGTCGCGGTCACCGGCGATCGAGGCGCCGGGACCGACGGGCAGAGCGCGAATCCGCCCGAGAGCCCGTCGAACGCGAAACTCTCGGCAGCCGACTGCCCGGTGCACCCCACCAGTCCTCCGTGGAGCCCGCCCGCGCACGCGGGCGATTCGGCGAAGTTCATCGGGGACATCACGCTGCCCGACTGCTCGCACGTCGGCCCCCGCCAGACCGTGACCAAGGTGTGGCGGCTCAAGAACGCCGGGACGGTGCCGTGGAAGGGATATTCGCTGCACCGCCTCGATCTCCCGCAGCAGCCCGACCAATGCCAGACCATCTCCGACATACCGATCAAGGACACGCGCCCCGGAGAGATGGTCGACATCCAGACCGACATCATCACGCCGAAGAAGCCGGGCCTGTGCTACGTACGGTTCAAGATGATGGAGGGTTCGGGACGGGTCGCCTTCCCCGGCGGCCGGCCGCTGAACTTCCAGATCATCGTCGACTGACTGCCGTAAGACGCCGGTTCCCCGCCGTGCATGGCGGGCACGGCGGGGAACCGAAGGCGTACGCGGGGTCAGGATCCGAGAGTGATCCCCGTGTAGTAGTACGTGAGGATCCTGCGGTAGCTCCAGCCCGCCTCGGCCTTGTCGCGAGAGCCGGTCTGCGACATCCAGTCGCCGGTGACCCAGTGACGGCACTTCGTCGTCGTGGAGCAGTACTGGGCCTTGAAGATCTTCCCGTCGCGGGTCATCCGGACGCCCCAGGTCGCGTCCACCGCGGCGTTCGTGGCCGCCGTCGCGGAGCCGGGCTTGTACACCTGGCTGGCCGTGTCGTCGGTGACGTCGTAGCACTGGCCGCTCGGCGTCTTGCTCGCCGACCTCAGCGCCCAGTACCAGCCGAAGTGCTTGACCGCGATCGCCCCGGCCTTGAGCGACTCCGCCGGCCAGTGCGAACGCCACTCGTTGGGCAGGACGTTCTTGATGTACGTCTTGAAGTCCACCCGGTCGACGCGGTCGAGGGCCTTCCGGTAGACGAGGATCGTCGTGGGCAGCCTGGTGTGCGTTCCGTCGGTCTTGCACCCAATCGGCGGTGCGGAGCTCAGGAACCGATGCGAGGCGTTCTGGTTCTTGAGGCCGGGCTTGAGGTTGCCCTTGGCCCCGGGCGCGAAGTCCTGGTAGACGCTGCCGCCGTAGTCGCTGTTGTAGTAGACGCGTACGGTCTTACTGCTGCGGTTCCAGACCGAGGCGGCCTCGTTCTTGATGCACTTGCCCTTGCCGGCGCCGGGCCCCTTGAAGTCGTAGCAGGACGGCTGCTTCGTACCGTAATCGGCCACAGACCCGGTGAAGTCGGACACCGACCCCTGGTTGTCGCTGTTGAAGTAGTAACAGAACTCACCGGCCTCGCACACGCCGTTGCGCGTGGCCGCCGACGCCGGCGAAGCGGCCGCGAGCACCGTCCCGCCGAGCGCCAGCGCGGCGGCAGCCGCGGTGAACGGCGAGATCAGCCGTGCAGTTCGTGGAGACACAGGTGTCTTCCTCCTCATCGCAGGCCGCGATCCGCTAGCGGATGTTGTAGCCCTGGGAGATCCAGAACGAGTTCGGGTTCGGGTTGCTCAGCGTCGGGTCGCCGACGCTCTTGGCGGCGAGCGTCTTCCGTCCGGGACGCATCTCGACGTGGGTGTGCGCGGCCGAGCTGGACGAGATCCCGTGCCACGCCTCTTCCGCGATGAGCTGGCCGCGCGCGATCTGCTGGCCCACGCGCAGCGAGGACAGCGGATCGGAGTGGAGATAGATGATCGTCTTGTTCAGCGAGGCGTTGTAGATGGCGATCGTGGAGAGCCCCTTGCCGCCGTTGCGCCCGCGCACGACGTTGATGACCCGGCCGCTCACCAGGGCGTGGACGTCCGAACCGATGCTGCGGGCGATGTCGATGCCCTCATGCCGCCCGGAAGTGTGGACGTAACCGTCGAAGCCGCAGCTGATGCGACCACCGCTGGTCTTGTACAGCGCGTACGACATGTCGACGCGCGCCGACGACGACGGGCCGAACTGGTGGGAGGCGTTCTGGTTCTTGAGGCCGGGCTTGAGGTTGCCCTTGGCCCCGGGCGCGAAGTCCTGGTAGACGCTGCCGCCGTAGTTGCTGTTGTAGTAGACGCGTACGGTCTTACTGCTGCGGTTCCAGACCGAGGCGGCCTCGTTCTTGATGCACTTGCCCTTGCCGGCGCCGGGCCCCTTGAAGTCGTAGCAGGACGGCTGCTTCGTACCGTAATCGGCCACAGACCCGGTGAAGTCGGACACCGACCCCTGGTTGTCGCTGTTGAAGTAGTAACAGAACTCACCGGCCTCGCACACGCCGTTGCGCGTGGCCGCCGACGCCGGCGAAGCGGCCGCGAGCACCGTCCCGCCGAGCATCGTCGCGGCGGCAGCCGTGGTGAGGATCTTGCCGAACGTTCCCATGGTGTTCTCCTTCGTGTCTGTGCGGGCTGGGTTGTGGATCAGTGGCGCCGGTACTCCTCCCAGGTGCGGATGGGCACCTTCGGGCCGTCGTCCGGGGCACGCCCGGCGAGCCCGTTCAGGCCGAGGTAGTAGTCGCCGATCTGGTGCTGGGCCTGGCTGGAAAGGTCGGTGTCGCTGATGGCGGCGGCGTGGATGTGCCACGGCCAGTCGTCCTGATCGGGGTTGCGCAGCCATGCCGCGAAGCCGACACGCCGCAACGCCCGGACGGCGGCCGTACGAGTGGCGGAGCTCATCCCCTTGACCGAGATGTCCACGACGCCCCCGCCGTCGTGGGTGCCCGCGGACGTGGGGTCACCGCCGGGGTTGTACGACCCCTGCAACAGCACGAGGTCGCGGCCGAGCAGCCGCTTCGCCTCGGCCAGCATGCTCCGCGTACGGGCGTCCACGACGACGCCGCCGGTGGACACCCGGGCCCCCGGCCCGATGACGTGGGTGACCGTGAACCGGCCGGCTCCGAGCCTGGTGAGCGACGCCGTGTCCGGAAGGCCGCTGGCGGCCAGACCGGTGCGGCCGAGCGACCTCTGGAACTTGGCGAAGGCGGCGATCGTCGTGGTGCCGAAGTAACCGTCCACCCACTTCGCGTCGAGCAGGCGCCGGTCGCGCAGCGCCCTCTCCACGAGCAGCACGCTGGCCCTGGCCCCCGGGGTCAGCGTGTTGTCAGGCCGCCGCGGGTCGATCTGGGCTGCCTTGACGGTGGCTTCCATGTCCACGCTCGGCAGTGCCCCGGCCTCGGCCGCCTGTGCCGCCGGTGCCCCGGGCATCCCGGTCAGGCAGGCGAGCACGGCGGCCGCCATGAGGCCGGCGGCGCGTGGAGGCAGCTTCATCGTTTCTCCTGGTGTCCAACGCCGGCAGGTGACTCCTGCGGCGGGACCCACGGTTTCGGATCACGAGCTGCGTCCACAACGCGATCGTGTTGTCAGCCTGTACGGCAGGCACTCCGTACAGGCCGTACGAGCCGCCTGACAGGGCGGCGTCGCCCGGACTCCGGTGACGGGCCTTCTGAATGACGGAGACCAGGCCGCATTGCGCGCCTTACGGGATAGCGATGACGAACTGCCCCAAGTGGAGTGGAGGCAATCGCTCGCTCCACATACCGCTGAGACCCTCGCCGAGTCCGTCCGGCCGGTCCGCCGAACCGGGGGCGGCTCACGCTCGGGCGAGCAGACCGGCGAGGGTGGTCTGCAGGATCTCGCCGTACATGGTGGCGAAGTCCACCCGGGAGCCCGCGAGCCGGGGGTCGGACGTGGCCTCGACGATGGTCGGGGTCGGGTTGCTGAACGACCACAGGCCCACCAGCGCGACGACGGCGTACTCCGTCAGCGTGAGAGCGTCATCCGCGCCGAGGGCCGGCACCCGCTCCCTGACCAGCTCCGCCAGCCGGGTGCGGTGCTCCAGGTCGATGAACTTGTAGGCGCGCACGGTGCCGGCGGAGACGTTCCGCTCCAGGACGGTCGGCAGCAGACTCCACAGCTGGCACAGGACCGGCCGGGCGGCGAGCGAATCGGCCCAGGCCCGCATCACCTGGTCGGGCTCGCACGGCGCGGCCGGCCACTCGTCCGCCAGCGCGTCGAGCCAGGCCAGCCGGAGCCTGGCGAGCAGCCCCAGGAAGACGCCCTCCCGGCTCTCGAAATAGCGCACCACATGCGTCTTGGACACCCCGAGCCGGCGCCCCAGCTCCCGGAGGCTGATCTCCTCGGCGGGCATCTCGGCCAGCAGCGCCTCCGCGGCGTCCAGGATCTCCTGCTTGCGGAGCTCCCGGTGCTCGGGCCGCCTGGCCCGCTGGAAGGACGGCGTCTCCACCTCGTCCATCGAACCTCCTCGCGCACCGCTGATCATGGCAGCCCCATATTAGCGGTCCATCGGACACTTGTTACGTGTCCACTGGACCGCTATAGTCATAAAGGTCCGATGGACACCTACATGAAGGGTATTTCCGTGATCACCTACCCGAACCTGTACATCGGCGGCCAGTGGGTCGCCCCGGCCACCGCGGACGTCCTGGAGGTGCGTTCCCCGCACGACCGCTCGCTGGTCGGGACCGCGCCGCACGCCGCCCCCGCCGACGTCGACCGGGCGGTCGCCGCCGCCCGCCGGGCGTTCGACGAGGGCCCCTGGCCCCGGATGAGCCCGCAGGAACGGAGCGCCGTCGTGGAGCGGTTCTCCAAGCTCTACGCGGTCCGCGCCGAGGAGTTCGCGGCCCTGGTCACCGCCGAGAACGGCTCGCCGCTGTGGTTCACCCGCTGGACGCACGTGCAGTCCCTCCCGGAGATGACGGAGGCGTACGTGCGCGCCGCCGCCGCTCTCGGCTGGGAGGAGGAGGTGGGCGCCGTAGGCGACGCCACGACGCGGCTGCGCCGGGAACCCGTCGGCGTGGTCGCGGCGGTGATCCCGTGGAACGCTCCACACCAGTCGGCCCTGGTCAAGCTGGTTCCCGCGCTGCTCGCCGGCTGCACGGTCGTCCTGAAGGCCTCCCCGGAGACGGCGCTGGACGCCCTGGCGCTCGCCGAGGTCTTCGACGCGGCCGGGCTGCCCGAGGGAGTGGTGAGCATCCTGCCCGCGGGCCGCGAGACCAGCGAGTATCTGGTCGCCCACCCCGGCGTCGACAAGATCGCCTTCACCGGCTCCACCACGGCCGGCCGGCGCATCGCCTCCGTCGCCGGGGAGCAGCTCAAGCGGGTCAGCCTGGAGCTGGGCGGCAAGTCCGCCTCGATCATCCTTGAGGACGCCGACCTGACGGCGGTCGTGGCAGGCCTCAGGGCCCTGTCGCTGGGCAACAACGCCGAGAACTGCGTGGCCCACACCCGCATCCTCGCCCCGCGCAGCCGCTACGAGGAGGTCGTCGCGGCGCTGGCCGCCATGATGGAGGACGTCCGGGTCGGCGACCCTTCCGACCCCGAGACCTTCATCGGGCCCATGGTCCGCGCCGACCAGCAGCAGCGGGTGCGCTCCTACATCGAGCTCGGCATCGCCGAAGGCGCCCGGATGGTGACCGGCGGACTCGAGACCCCTGACGGGCTGGAGGGCGGGTACTACGTCCGTCCGACGCTGTTCGCCGATGTCGACAGCGACATGCGGATCGCCCGCGAGGAGATCTTCGGCCCGGTCCTGGTCGTCATCCCGTTCGACGACGAGGACGACGCGGTCCGCATCGCCAACGACTCCGAGTACGGACTCGGCGGCGGCGTCTGGGCCGCCGACCGGGAGCACGGCATCGAGGTCGCCCGCAGGATCCGTACCGGGTGGATGACCGTCAACGGCGCCGCGCCTACCTACGACGGCGCCTTCGGCGGCTACAAGAGCAGCGGCATCGGCCGGGAGTTCGGCGTCGCCGGCCTCGCCCAGTACGTCGAGTACAAGACCATCGCCGCCTGAGGACCAGGAGAACCATCATGAGCGAAGCCCGTGTCACCCTCGGGCACACCGACATCTCCGTCCGGCCGATCGGCCTGGGCTGCATGGGGATGTCCCAGTTCTACGGCGACGCCGGCGAGGCGGAGTCCGTCGCCACGATCCACGCCGCCGTCGAGGCCGGCATCGACTTCTTCGACACCTCCGACATCTACGGCGCCGCCGGCGCGGCCACCGGACAGCCCCAGAAGGGCTTCGGCCACAACGAGGAACTGCTCGGCCGCGCCGTGCGCGGCCTGCGCGACCGGGTGGTCCTGGCGACCAAGTTCGGGGCGCGGCCATCGGAGGAGGGCGGGGTGGTCTACGACGGCCGCCCCGAGTACGTGGCCGCCGCCTGCGAGGCCAGCCTGCGCCGCCTGGGCGTCGACCACATCGACCTCTACTACGTCCACCGCCACGACACCACCGTGCCGATCGAGGACACCGTCGGCGCGATGGCCGAGCTGGTGACCGCGGGCAAGGTGCGCGCGATCGGGCTCAGCGCGGTCGGTCCGGACATCCTGCACCGGGCGTCCGCCGTGGCGCCGATCTCGGCCCTCCAGAGCGAGTACTCGCTCTGGGCCCGCGAGGTGGAGCAGGAGGTGCTGCCCGCCTGCCGCGAGCTGGGCATCACCTTCGTCCCGTACAGCCCGCTGGGGCGGGCCGCGCTCGCCGGCCGCTTCACCCGCGAGACCTCGTTCACCAGTGACGACTTCCGCTCGACCCTGCCCAAGTTCCAGGCGGAGAACTTCGCGGACAACCTCCGCCTCATCGAGGGGCTGAAGGCGTTCGCCGACGAGCGGGGACACGCCCCGGGCCAGGTCGCCCTGGCCTGGCTGCTCGCCCAGCCGTACGACATCGCGCCCATCCCCGGCACCAAGCGGCCGGAGTACGCGCGCCAGAACGCCGCCGCGACGGCCGTACCGCTGAGCGCGGACGACGTCGCCCACCTGTCGGTCCTGTTCGACCCCGCGCGGGTGCGCGGCGGCCAGTACGGCGCGCTCAACGCGCGCCCCAGCACTGATCCGGAAGGAACCACATGACCGACACCCAGCGGGAACCCGGCTACGAGGCCGCGCTCGACACCGCCGCGCACCTGCTCGGCAGGAGGCTGGAGCCGTTCCTGGAACCCGGCCCGGGTGAGCCGGCCAACGCCGCCGACTTCATGCGCCTGGCCACCCGGCACACCTTCGGCGACGCGTGGCCGCGCACCGATGTCCTCGACACCCGCACCCGCGCCCTCGTCTCCGTGACGATCGCCGCGACCCTGGGCACGCTCGAACCGCTGCGCGGGCAGCTGCGCATCGCGCTCAACAACGGCGTCACCCCAGAGGAGATCGTGGAGGCGTTCGTGCACATCGAGGCGTACGCCGGCGCGGCCCGGGCCTTCGATGGTTACCGCGTCGCCCGGGAGGTCTTCCAGGAGGTCCACCAAGCGTAGGCCCGTTGCCGGGGGCGGCCTCATGATCGACACCGACAGGGACCAGAAGAATGTTCTCTTCGGCTGGAGGAGCTCCGGATGAGGATACGCGGGGGTCGTCGCCTGGCGGCGGCGTTGTCGGCGGTCGTGGCGGCCCGCGTCCCGTGGGCGCCCGCCTCGTGGGCGGGGACGCACAAGCACCGGCCCGTGATCTTCATGCACGGTTTCAGCGGGCCGGGCGCCCACTTCGAGACGCAGGCCAGGCGGCCGACCCGCAACGGCTGCTTCGAGTTCTTCGGCAACCGCGGGCGACGTCACCCAGTTCATCCGCCTGCTGGAGGCCATCCCGCCCGTCCGCGGCAAGCGCGGAGCTTGCCGCGGACGGCTCCGCCGACGCCCTGACGTCGTCGTCGGTGACCGCGGCTACGACCACGACAAGTACCGCAGGCACGTCCGGGCACTGGGCGTGCGCCCGCAGATCGCCCGCCGCGGCACCGAGCACGGCTCCGGCCTGGGCAAACAGCGCTGGGTCGTCGAGCAGACCATCGCACTTGCTGCACAGCTTCCGCAGACTGCGCACCCGCTGGAAAGTCCGCGAGGACATCCACCACGCCTTCCTCAGCATCGGCCGGCGCCGCCTCACCTCATTGTGCTGGTTTGTCAGTGAGGGATCTTGCCGTGACGACATGATCATCAATTGGACACATCATGTATGGCCTGCATATAGTCGCGACCCCGCCGGTATCCAGCGCGGGAAGACAGGGGGGGATCTTCCCGATGAGCAGCCGCTTCGGTCCGATCGCAAAACTCAGCGGTTGGTGGACATCCGCACTGCTGGCGGGCCTGGGATTCGGTGTTGTCACCAATCTTGCCCAGGGCTGGCTTCCAGGCGCCTGGAACCAAATCGCCAACTCCGGTGCCGTCTGGTGTGTCCCGGCGTTCGTCGTCGGCGCCCTGCTTGCCGGCTGGGCGTCAGCGCGGTCAGCCGCCGTCGCCGGCCTGTGCGCCTCGGTCGGTCTGGTCGTCGGGTATTACGGGTACGCGGAGTTCGGCCGTGACGGCATGGGCAGCCTCGCCTATCCGCTGATGTGGCTTGTGATGGCGGTCATCAGCGGCTCGTTGTTCGGTGTGGCTGGGCTGTGGTGGCGGAACGGACGCACCATCCGTAGCCGTGTCATCGGGCTCGCCGCGCTGGGAGGTGTCTTCGGGATGGAAGGCATCTTGTATGCCTTCGTCCTGCACTACGCCCCGCAAGCATGGGCCTGTCTGGCCGTCCTCGTCCTTGTACCGCTGGTGATGGCGCGTCGGCGAAGAGAGCGGGTGCCGACCCTGCTGACAGCCCTGGTCCTCGCGCCACTGGCGTACTTGGTCATCGGATTCCCACTTCAGTACGTGTCGATGTGAGGTGGATCGCAGACCCGCAGGCACTGTGGGGCCGCCTGGCTCCCAGTATCGCCGTCACCTTCTGTGACGCTACGGCATCATCTGGCGAGCCGTGCACGGGCACCTCATGGAGGGCGACAAGCGAGCGGCGACGGAAGCCATTTCGAGCGCTCTACTGGGCCGACGGAAACGGGTGGCTCCCAAGGTGGCTCCCACAGACACGGAAGAGACCGCGTGAAGCCCGAAAACACTAAGGCCCGTTTCCAGGTTTTCCCTGGTCACGGGCCTTCTATGATGTGCGCGGCCGAGAGGACTCGAACCCCTAACCTTCTGATCCGTAGTCAGATGCTCTATCCATTGAGCTACGGCCGCTTTGCTGCTTGTTCACCTGCGGTGCCCTGCAACGGGTGTAACTCTACCAGACCCGTCACCCCTGCTTGCGCCAATAAGGCGCTCCGCCCCCGGTCAAGCCGTCCCGTACGCGCGGGTCGGGTCACTCCTGGGGGACGAAGAGCGTGAGCGTGTCGGCGACGCAGGCCGGCCTGTCGGCTCCCTCGATCTCGATCGTGACGCGGAGGTTCGCGAGGGTGCCCGAAGGAGTGCCCTTGACGTCGACGATCTCCGCCCCCGCCCGTACGCGGGACCCGACGGGAACCGGCCGCGAGAAGCGCACCTTGTTGAGCCCGTAGTTGATGGCCATGCGCAGGCCGTCCACGCGGTAGAGCTCGCCGAGCAGCGACGGCAGCAGCGAGAGCGTGAGATATCCGTGGGCGATGGTGCCGCCGAACGGGCTCTCCTTCGCCCGGTCCAGGTCCACGTGGATCCACTGGTGGTCGTCCGTCGCGTCGGCGAAGGCGTTCACCCTCTCCTGGCTGATCTCTCGCCAGTCGGTGTATCCGAGATGCTCGCCCTTGGCCGCCTTGAGTTCCGAGAGGTTCGTGAAGATCCGCATGTCCGCAGCCTATTCACGCGAACCCGGGACCGGCCGGAATCGGAGGACCCGGAACGCGTTACCCTCCACACTGGTTCCATCGGGGGAGCGAGCGCGTGCTGCCAATAGGCAACAAACACATCACTGTGGGTGACGAACGGGCCATTGCCCGCGGGGGTATCTGCACAAGGCGGGGCGTACGCCGGAACACGCCTCGACGTGGAGGGAACGTGGACGAGCCATCCGGTCCACCCGGCAAACGGTATCGGCTTCGCGGACTCATCGCGGTCGTCGTCGCGGGTCTTGTCTGCTGGGCGCTCATCATCCTGCTGCTGGTCAAGCTGTTCGGGTGAGCATCGGGGGGACGTGCCGGCCGGAGACCAGCCCCGGCCGGCACCGGTCGTCGCTCACCGCTCCTGAACGCGCTTCCGGGCCACCACCCGCGACAGACGCGACCAGGACGATGCGCCGGCTCAGCATCAGGACATGACGCCCTAAATGCCTCATACCCACCAGTCGCGTTTCAGTCCACCACCGGCCGGTAGCCCCGCACGTAGTCGACCACGAACTCCTTGGGGTACGGCCCCACCCGCTCGGGCCCCTCGGCACCGAGAGCGTCGGGAAGGTCGGGAAACTCGTAGATGCCGAGCATGAGCTGCATCGGATAGTCCGGGGACTGCCGGATGGTCTTGACGTGCCGGCCGTCCACGAAGAACGTCACCCGGTCCGGGGTCCACTCGGCCGCGTACACGTGGAACTCACGCGCGTCGATGGGGAGGACCTCGGCGGCGAACTCGTCGGTGATCGTGGGGTCGCCGAACGGGTGGACGCCCATGCCGACCGCCGTCGCGTCCGGGCGTACGTCACGTCCGAAGATCTCGCAGACGCAGATCTCCGCGGACCGCTCGGGCGCGTCCTCGAAACCGATCATCCACAGTGCGACCATGGCGCGCGGATCGTCGGTGGCCCGGGCGCGCATCTCGATCAGGCCGAAGTGCGGGGTGTAGAGCCGCGCCTCGTCCTGTGCCTCGCGGACGACGGCCCGGCCGCCCCGGCCGTGCTGGCCGACGGCGCTGCCCACCGGCCCGGAGAACACGCCCGTCTGCAGTGAGGACACCCGCATCCGGCCCTCCATTTTCGGCGACCACGGCGGCTGGTCCTCCTCGATCAGCAGGCGCAGGTGGCCGTCCGCCACGCGATATCGGGCCGCCGAGGCGGCGCGTGTGGTCCATTGGGGCAGATAACGCGGGATCCAGCGGCTCTCGTCGAGCTCGTCCCCGTCGAAGGTGTCCTCGAACTCCAGCACGTAACCGGCCTTCGCCGCCGGATCCAGCGCGTACGTGTCGTTCATGCGTCAATCCTGGATCTATCCGTGGGGGAACGAAGCCTGCACAAGGGCATATCGGAAAAGGACGACGGGAGTTCACCGATCTCTATCTTGGTTCGTCCCGGTTTCGAGGTGATGCTGGCGAATGTCTGTCCCCTCGCCCCCACAAGGAGGTCTCGTGCAGACTCCGCGACGCTTCCGGCCGTCCTGGCCGGGACGGCTCGCCGTCGTGATCGCCGCCATCGTGTCCCTCACCGGGGTGACCGGCACCACCCCCGCCCACGCGTCGGTCTACAACTCCTGCACCATCTCGCGCTGCGCGGACGCCCGCTCGGCGAACACGATCTGGGCCGGGAAGGGCTATCCCACCAGCAGCGGCTGGTACTCCTGGCCGGACGGCAGGTACAACTACACCGGCGGGCGCTTCTACAACCGGGAGGGCCGGCTTCCGGCCGGCGCCACCTACTACGAGTACGACGTCTACTCCCGTGCGCGGGGCGCCTCGCGTGACGCGTACCGGATCGTCGTCAACCGCACCACCGGCGTGACCTGGTTCTCGCCCAACCACTACACCGACTTCTACCGGCTTTAAGGACCCCTATGGCCTCCGCCGAGCGTCCGCTGCCCCCGTGGCTCACGGTGACCACCGACACGGCCCCGGCGGTCGTCGACGGACGGGCCTGCCGGACCCGTGCCGCCTTCTTCGACGAGGTGGCACGGGCCCTGCGGTTCCCGGCGTACTTCGGCCGCAACTGGGACGCCCTCACCGACTCCCTGCGCGATGTCGGGCCGGTCCATCTGGCCGTGGAGCACGCCGAGGAGCTGCTCGACGCGGAGCCTCCCGGGCAGTTCGCCACCCTGCTCGCCGTCCTCGCCGACGCCGCCGAGGCCGGGCTGACCCTGACCCTCCACACGGACCCCGCTCACGAGCCCCGGCTCCGCCGCCGCCTGACCGAGTCTCTGCCCTGACCTGCCCGTACGGCCCTTCACTCAGCAGGCGGGACGAGGAGCGCCTCGGCGCCGATCGGCACGTATCCCGCGGCGAGGAACGCCCGTACGCTCGCGGCGTTGCCCGGGGCGATCTGCGCCCAGAGCGGGTGGGGGGTGAGATGCCGGGCCGCACGGGCGAGGGTGCGGCCGAGGCCGCGCCCACGAGCGGCCGGCTCGACCTCGATCGCGACCTCCCACCGCCCGCCCACTCCCCGTCCGACGAGCACGAGCCCGCCCGGACAGGTCCAGACGCGTACGTCGTCGCGATAGAGATGGGCACGCTCGACGCGCGGATGGGCGGCGTCGGTGACTTCGGCCAGCTCGACGGGCGGGGGACCTTCGGCGGGGGCGGCCAGGGCGAGCATGTCGATGTTGTTCACCCGGCGTCCCGTGCGTTCCTCCAGGTCGCCGAGGAACGGCGGGTTGAGCGGCGCCGACAGATCGTCGGCGGGCAGCCGTGACCTGATCCAGTCCTCGCCGACATCGGCGAAGATCACGTTGTGCGCGGTGAAGGCGATGACCCCCGCGTGCCGCGCGGACGGCTGCGGAACGACGGTCGGACCGCCGCCCGGCTCGGGCGGGTGCCCGCAGGCCGCGCGAGCGAGGACGTCAGCCAAGGTGATCACCGGAAAACGGTAGCCACCGGCCGCGACCCGCTCAAAACGGTCTCGGCAGCCACCACTACGCCTGTCACCACGGCACGGGCCCGGAACGGTCGATGAACCGGCCGGTTCCGGCGTCGGCCCCCTCGGTCGCCAGCGTCACGATCGCGTCGGTCCCCTCGGCCACGGTCTGGTGGCCGCTGTGCCCGTTGAGGTCGGTCGCCGTGTAGCCGGGGTCGGCGGCGTTGACCCGGATGCCGGGCAACGCCTTCGCGTACTGCGTCGTGAGCATCGTCACCGCGGACTTCGACGACGTGTACAGCGGCCCCACCACCGTCGACTCCACCCGGCCGGGGTCGTGGGTCAGCGCGAACGAGCCCGTGCCGCTGCTCACGTTGACGATCGCCGGGTGCTCCGACTTGCGGAGAAGCGGCAGGAAGGAGCTGGTCACGCGGATGATGCCCACGACGTTCGTCTGGTAGACCTCCAGGGCGTGGGCCGAGGTCAGCTCGTCGGCGGGCACGTGCGCGCCGATGATCCCGGCATTGTTGATCAGGACGTCGACGCGGCCCTCGTGCGCGGCGACGTCTTCCGCCGCGGCGGCGACGGACGCGTCGTCCGTCACGTCGATTCGCACGAACCGTACGCCGAGCTTGCCGGCCGCCGCCTGCCCGCACTCGGGGTCCCGGGCACCGAGGACGACGGTGTGGCCGAGGTCGACGAGGCGGCGGGCGGTCTCGAATCCGAGGCCCTTGTTGGCCCCGGTGATGAAGGTGATGGTCATGCGTCGAGCGTCGTCCTTCCGGGTGCGCACAGCCAGGGAGAGCTCGCCGGTAGGACAGGCAGTACCACCCTGGCCTCCGGCCGCCGCCGCAGAATGGGGCACATGACGACAGACGAGACGAGCCTCGGCGCGACGATCCGCGCCTGGCGCGACCGGCTCTCGCCCGCGGCTGTCGGACTGCCCGCCGGTCGCGTACGCCGTGCGGCCGGGCTGCGCCGCGAGGAGCTGGCCGACCTCGCGGGCGTCTCGGTGGACTACGTCGTACGGCTGGAGCAGGGCCGGGCGACCACGCCGTCCGCGCAGGTCGCCGCCGCGCTGGGGCGGGCGCTGCAACTCGACGCCGCCGAGCGCGACCACCTCTATCGGCTCGCCGGGCTGCAGCCGCCCTCGGACGGCGTGATCAGTGACCACGTTCCACCCGGGATGCAGCGGGTGCTCACCCGCCTGGGCGACGCGCCGGTCGCCGTGTTCGCCGCCGACTGGCGGCTGCTGTGGTGGAACCGGAGCTGGGCGGCGCTCCTCGGCGACCCTTCCGTGCTCGCGCCGGAGGAGCGCAATCTGGTGCGCTCGCGTTTTCCCGTGCCGTCCGATCGGGGGCGCCTCGCGGCATGGCCCGTGATCTCGGAGAACGTGGAGGCGACCGACCGGGCCATCGTCGCCGACCTGCGCCGCGCCTCCGGCCGTTATCCGCAGGACGCCCGCCTCAGCGGGCTGATCCGCCGGACGCTGGACGGCAACCCGCGGTTCGCCCGGTTGTGGCACTCCGGCGCCGTCGGCCGCCACGCCGAGGAGCGCAAAACGATCCGCCATCCGATGATCGGCGACATCACCGTCGACTGCGACGTGCTCGCCGACCCGGACAACGACCTGAAGATCGTCATCTACACGGCCGTCCCGGGCAGCGAGGACGAGACCAAGCTCGACCTCGCCCGCGTCGCCGGTGTCACGGCCCGGCTGTGAAGTTTCAGGCTTCCTCGGGGTCGCGCCCGAGTATCGACCGGCCTCCGTCCACAGGGATGGTCGCGCCGTTGACGAAACTCGCGTCGTCGGACAGCAGATAGGCGATGGCGGCGGCCACTTCCTCAGGGCGTCCGACCCTGCCGACCGGATGCAGCAGGCTCATCTCGTTCTCGATGCGTGCGGCCGCCGCGGGCTCCTGGCTTTGCAGGAACGCCTCATAGCGTTCGGTGCCGATCGAGCCGAGGGCGACGGCGTTGACCCGTACGCCTTGGGGTCCGTAGTTGACGGCGAGCGCCCGGGTGAGCCCTTCGACCGCGGCCTTCGCCGTCGCGTACGGCAAGGAGCCGCGCACCGGCCGCTGCGCCTGGTGAGAGGAGACGTTGACGATCGCCCCGCCCGCGCCGGCGCTGAGGAAGCGGCGGATCGCCGTCATGCAGCCGACGACCGCGGGGGCGAGGTTGGCGTCGATGTGCTCCAGGACCTCGCGCGCCGGCGGGCAGTCCAGTGACGCCTCGCGGAACACGGCGGCGTTGTTGACCCAGCCGGCCAGCGGGCCCGCGGCCTGCGCCAGGTCGGCGGCCCGCTCCGCGACGGCCTCGTCCGCGGCGTCCCCGGCCACCGCGATGACCCGCGAACCGGCCGGGTGGGTGCGGGTCCACTCGAGCGCCGACGGGTCGAACTCGATCACGACGACGCTGTTCCCGTCGGCGCTGTTCCCGTCGGCGCTGTTCCCGTCGGCGCTGTTCCCGTCGGCGCTGTTCGCGGCGGCGCTGTTCGCGGCGGCGCTGTTCGCGGCGGCGAGGAGCCGTTCGACGACCGCACGTCCGACTCCGCGGCCGCCTCCGGTGACAACGTACGAAGAGCCCACTTCCGCCCCTTTCGTGGATTGAGATCTACGGGAGCTTGCTGCGGCCTGCGCGGGCGCTGCCTGCACGAGCGGCGCCTCCACGGGCGACGGCGAGAGGCCGGAAGAGCGTAATAGGAACACTTATGCTTCATCGGCCTGCCGGGCGTCGCCGGTCAGAGCGGCCGCGGTCTGGGTGAGGTGCCGGGCCAGGACCTCGGCCGCGGTATCGGCGTCGCGGGCCAGCGCCGCCTCCTCCAGCCTGCGATGCTCGCCGATGCCGTCCCTGCCGGGGTCGCGCTGCGCCGCCCAGCGGCGGGCCAGCTCGCTCGCGGTCCACATCCGGTCGAAGGTCTCCAGCAGGACGGGGTTGCCGCAGCCCTCCAGCAGCGTGCGGTGGAAGACCCGATGGGCCTCCGACCATGCGCTGCTGTAGTGCTCGCCCTCCTCCCGTACGAACGCAGGGGTGCGAGCCAGACGGTGGTGGGCGGCTCGCACCCGGGCCTCCCAGTCGACGTCACCGCGCTCGATGGACATGCGCAGCACGACCGGTTCGATGGTCCGGCGGGCCTCCGCGATCTCCTGCCAGCGGCGGTCGGAGAAGGCCGGGACGGCGAAGCCGCGGTTGGGCAGCCGGTCGGCGAGCCCCTCACCGACCACCCGTACGAGCGCCTCGCGCACCACCGCCAGGCTCACGCCCTGTTCCTTGGCGATGTCCTGCGGTTTGAGGGCGTCACCGGGAGCGTAGACCCCGCGCATGATCGCGTCCCGCAGGTGGGCGTAGACCTGCTCGGAGAGCATCTGCTTCCCCGGGGAAGCCGGAGGGGCGACCTGATCCATGCACACATCATAGACGATTGCACAAATAATCGATTATTGATGCTCGCCCAACGACGTCCGCGAGGCCCGCTTCATCGGCGCCGCGCCGCCGGCCGGGCACGGCCTGCACCGCTACTTCGTCGTCGTACACGCCCTCGACGTCGAGTCCATCGGCGTCCCGGCCGACGCCACCCCGGCCCTCCTCGGCTTCACCATGGCCGGCCACACCCTCGGCCGCGCGGTCCTGATCGCGACCGCCGAAACCCCCGCCTGACGAACCGCATGTCCGGGCTCATCGACACCACGGAGATGTATCTCCGTACCGTCCTGGAGTTCGAGGAGGACGGCGTGGTCCCCCTGCGTGCCCGCATCGCCGAGCGCCTGCACCAGCGTGGCCCCACCGTCAGCCAGACCGTCGCGCGCATGGAGCGCGACGGTCTGCTGTACGTCGCGGGTGACAGGCGCCTGGAGCTGACGGAGCAGGGACGGCGGATCGCCACGCGCGTGATGCGCAAGCACCGCCTCGCGGAGTGCCTGCTCGTCGACGTGATCGGGCTGGAGTGGGAACACGTCCACGCGGAGGCCTGCCGCTGGGAGCACGTGATGAGCGAGGCCGTCGAACGCCGCGTCCTCGACCTGCTGGGACACCCGGCCGAGTCGCCGTACGGCAACCCGATCCCGGGCCTGGAGGAGCTCGGCGCGAGGCCGACCACGGATCCGTTCCTCGGCGAGGGCGTCGTCAGCCTCGGCGATCTGCAGCCCGGACCGAGCATGAGCGTGGTCGTACGGCGCATCGGGGAGCCGCTCCAGACCGACCCCCGGCTGATGTACGCCCTGCGGCAGGCAGGGGTACGGCCCGGCGCGGTCGTGAACGTGACGTCGTCACCCGGCGGCCTGCTGGTCGGCAGCAGCGGGGAGCGCGCCGAGCTCCCCACACGGGACCGCCGCCCACATCTTCGTGGCCAAGCGCTGAGCCCAGCCGGTCCGACCGGCGGGCGCGCGCCGGGCCCTGGCGCGGACGGGGATCCTGGCGCGCGGCTGTGGCCCAGCGGCGGTCAGGACAAACCGGGCGCGCGATCAGACGGTGTCGCCCAACTGCTCGGCCACCCGCTCCAGGCCACCCTTGATGAGCCGCCCATACTCGTCGTCGCCGAGCGCGCCGATCCCGTCCCGGGCCCGCTGGAGTGCTCACGCGCACGGGGGGAGGCCGTCACCCAGGCCGCCCACGGCTGAGTCGTCAGGATCGGCGGACCAGCAGGGAGACCAGCGACAGCACCATGAGGACCGCGGCCAGCGTGATCGCCGTGTACCAGCCGTAGGAGATGGAGACGTGGAAGCTCGTTCCGAGCTCGCGCAGATCATCGGCCGTCAGCATCCCCGCGCTGGGATGCTTGGAGTGCAGGTCGTCCTGACGGATCCAGAACGCGGCCATCGACGCGGCCGCGACGCCGCCGGGCACGACCGCCCAGGCGGCGGACAGACGCCGGGTGAGCGCGTCGGTGACGGCGACGGCCATCGCGGCCACGGCCATGACCAGGGTGATGACTCCCCACTGTGTCGCGAGACCGGCGACGTCGGCATTGTCGATGGGCTGAGTGATCGACCCGAGCAGCTTCCCGACCCTTCCCCAGGGAAGGAACGTCGCGGCGCCCAGGAAGAGGGCCGCGGCCGCGACCGCGTATGCCGTCGCCCGGCGGCCCGCACCGGTCCGCTCGCCGCCTGGCGCCGCCGGTCGCGCGATCCGCCGGGTAGGCGGCTCCCCGAGCGGCCGGGTGGGCTCAGCGGAAATCAGGGTGCCTGATGCCGAGGCCCGCGCACCCGCGATGAGCAACGTCTCCGGTGCCGACGAGGACTGCGTCCCGCCGAGCAGACGGAGCAGGATCGCGCGTGCGCTGGGGCGCCGGGCAGGGTCCTTGGCGAGGCATTCGGTCACGATGCCGTGCAGCGCTCCCCCAAGCCGGCCGAGGTCGGGCTCGCCGGTCAGGATGCGGTGCATCACCGCGGGGATCGAGTCCTGCCCGAACGGCGTGACGCCGTTGGCGGCGTAGGCGATGGTGCACGCCCAGGCGAAGACGTCTGCGGCCGGGCCGACCTCGCCCCCCTCGATCTGCTCGGGTGCCATGAAAGCGGGCGTGCCGACGATCGCACTCGACAACGTGCCGGTCGCGTCCAGGACTCGCGCGATGCCGAAGTCGATGACGCGTGGCCCATCGGCGCCCATGATGACGTTGCTGGGCTTGAAGTCGCGGTGCACGATCCCGGCCTCGTGGATGGCGGCGAGCGCGGTCACCGTCGCGATCGCCAGCCTCTCCAGTGCGGGCCCCTGAGGCGACCGGCCGGCCGCGATCACCTGGGAGAGCGCCGGACCGTCCACGAACTCGCTGACGATGTAGGGCCTGTCGCCTTCCACGTCCGCGTCCAGCACGCGTGCCGTACAGAACGCGGCGACCTTTCCGGCGTGCGCCAGCTCAGCCGCGAACCGCGCTCGGGCCTTGGCGTCCCCGCTGAACCGCGCGTGCAACAACTTGACCGCGACAGGCTCGGCGTTCACCCCCACGCCCCGGTAGACCACGCCCTGGCCGCCTTCACCGAGCAGACCGACGATCCGGTACGCACCGACCTGACGGGGATCATCCGTGCGAAGCTGCTGCGACCCTTGCAACTCATCCTCCACGGGTACGCGGAAACGGAGGCGACGTTACCGGAGCCGGTGTTCTTTCCGACACGAAACGATCGTCAACGCGGACGGGGTCCAGTCAATACGATCCCGCTTCGTAGAGGAACCCGCCGGTGTGATCGCCGCTTCCACCGTCAGGGCCGGCCGAGGGGAGCCGCGCCTGCTTCCAGACCCACGAGCCGTCCGCGTCCAGAGGGATGACGTCAACACTCCGGAGCCCTCTGCACAGGTTCCCCTCGGCCGGTGGACGATCCGTAGCAAACCCTCGCCGAAGCGCACCCTGTCTGCGGCCGTCTGGACGCTCCTCGTTGAGCAGGGCGTCCATGTCTGGGTCGTACAGGAGATCCTCGGCCACGCGCGCGTGACGCCGACCCAGCGTTACACCTACGTCGCCAGTCCCCAGGTGAAGGACACCGGCGAGCGCAAGCGGCGCCGCTCTCGGGGAGACGACCACCAATTGCAACTGGAACTGCAACCCGCACGGGTCTGGAAATCAAAAGCCCCTCTCACTGGAGTCAGCGAGAGGGGCTTTGAACTGCGGAGGCTCGGGGATTTGAACCCCGGATGGGCTTAAGACCCAAACCGCATTAGCAGTGCGGCGCCATAGACCTGACTAGGCGAAGCCTCCTGGTAGCGCGTTGCTCAGCACAGCGTACCGGCGATCGTCCAAGGCGGCAAAGCGGATTGCCGAGCGTCGTACGGGATCATTCCAGAGATCCCACGCTGCGGGCGTTTGGATGGATGCACAGCCCCTGTCCACAGGATGTGGACAAGGGCTGTGTACGCAGTGTGGATAACCCGCCTCAGCCTCAGCACGGGCTACGCCTGGCGGACGGCCTCGCCCTCGATCTCGATCTTGACCTTCTTGCCGACGAGGACGCCACCGGTCTCCAGGGCCTGGTTCCAGGTCAGGCCGAACTCCTCGCGGTCGATCTCGGTCGACGCTTCGAACCCGAAGATCTCCTGGCCCCACGGGTTGTTGGCGGCGCCGTTGAACTCGACCTTGAGCTCGACCTCCTTGGTCACGTCACGCACCGTGAGGTCGCCGACGAGCGTGAACTCGTTGCCCGACAGGTTGCTCACCCGCTTGCTGCGGAAGGTGATCTCGGGGAACTTGTCGGCGCTCAGGAAGTCGTCGCTGCGCAGGTGGCCGTCGCGGTCGGCCGCGCCGGTCTCGATGGTGCCCGCCTTGATCACGACGTCCACGCTCGACTCGAGCGGGTTCTCGGCGATGGCGATCTTGCCGTCGTAGTCGGCGAAGTGGCCGCGGACCTTGCTGACCATCATGTGCTTGACGACGAAGCCGACGCGCGTGTGGGCCTTGTCCAGCGCGAACTCGCCGGCCGACGGGACCTTCAGGCCCTCCCACTCACGGATGCTCATGGCTGCTCCCCTGATTGTTGCTGTGCGGATGTCTCACTCAGCAAATGTCTACCGGAGAAATATTCCTCGCGTCAACTATCGTGGCGTAGACTTGGACCATGGACCCATTCGACGACCCCCGGCTCACGGCGATGGGCCTGTTGGCGGAGGTTTACACCGGGCTGTGCAGCAAGACCAGCCCGACGCTGGCCGCCGCCGGACTCTCCGAGGTCGACTTCGAGACCCTGCTCCGTCTTGCCCGCTCGCCCGAACGGCGGCTGCGGATGAGCGACCTCGCCGCCCAGACCTCACTGTCCACGAGCGGGATCACGCGCGTGGTCGACCGACTGGAACGCGACGGGCTCGTCGAGCGGCATGGCTGTGCCACCGACCGCCGTGCCTCTTACGCCGTGCTGAGCGAGGCGGGAGCGGAACGCCTGCGGGCCGTGCTCCCCAAGCACATCGACGACATCGAGACCTGGTTCACCGGGCTGCTGCCCGAAAACCGGCTCGCCGACTTCCTGGAGACGCTGCGGATGATCCGCGACGTCGTACGGCCCTGCGCGACCGCCGGCGTACGGGAGGTGAGCAGGGCGCCGAGGGCCAAGACAGGCTGATACACCCCGGAACGTGATTCCTGGGAACCGACCGGACGGGGTGGCGTAAACGATCGTTTTCTGGTGGACTCCATAATCCAGGAAACGGCTTTCCGACAGCCGACGCAGCCCCCCGTACCCGAGCCCATGGAGCACCCGTGCGTTTCCCCTCGCACGCACTCGCCATCCTCGCCACCGCCGTCCTCGCGGTTCCGGTCGCCGCTTCCACCTCCGCGTTCGCCGCGGCCGCGGCCTCACCGAGCCCGAGCCCCAGCCCGACGCCCGCTCAGACGCAGACGCAGACGGCCGCCGCCACGAGCCCGAGCCCGCAGCCGGTGGTCACCGTCACCAAGACGATCACCCCGAAGCCGGCCCCCAAGGCGACCCAGACCACGACGGCCAAGACGCCGAAGACGACGACGGCCCGGCCGAAAGGCGTGCCGAAGGACACCGTCCAGGTGACCGTCAAGAAGATCCTGGACGGCGACACCGCGGACGTCGTCACCGCGAGCGGCAGGACCGTACGGATCGGCCTGCTGGAGGCGGACGCCCCCGCCAAGGGCGCCTGCTGGTCCGAGGAGGCGCTCGCCCGCCTCATGACCCTGCTCCCGCCGGGCAAGCCGGCGTACGTCCAGGCCGCCGAGCAGGTGCCCGATCAGGGGCGCATCCTGATCTACCTGTGGTCGTCCACGGGGGTCTACGTCAACGGCGACATGGTCAGGACCGGCCTGGCCCAGGCCGTGAACTCCTTCCCCGAGCACAGCTTCACCGAGTGGCAATACTGGGAGCAGGTCCGCGCCCAGATGGACAAGCAGGGCCTGTGGTCGGGGTGCTGGGCGGCCGACACCTACGACAAGCGCTCGGGTGTGCAGACCCCCTCGGGGACCGGTGGCGACGCCCTGACCCCGGCGCCGATCGAGCCGGTGGACGCGTCCCCGGCCCCGCCCGGCACGTCGTACTCCCCCGAGCCCATCCCGCAGGGCGACACCAACTCGGTCGCGGTCAGCCCGTCTCCGACTCCCAGCCCCAGCCCGGGCGCCACGACCGACCCCAAGTTCGGCACCTGCGCGGAGGCGAACGCCAACGGCTACGGCCCGTACTACCGCGGGAGAGACCTCGAGTACGAGTGGTACGACGACCGCGACGACGACGGCATCGTCTGCGAGAGATGACGGTCAGTTGACCCTTTTGCGGGCGTCGGGCACGACCAGGTCGCCGCGCAGTTTGGCCATGCCGCGCGAGACCGAGCTCTTGACCGTGCCCACGCTGATCCCGAGGGTCCTGGCGATCTCGGGCTCGGTCATGTCCTCGTAGTAGCGCAGCACGATCGCCGTACGCTGCCGTGCGGGGAGGCGGTCGAGCGCCTGCTCCAGCTCGTCGTACCGGTGCCGCGCGTCCTGCTGCACCGGTACGTCGGGGAGCTCCTCCGAGGGGTATTCCTCCAGCTTGCGCCGCCGCCACCAGGAGATGTTGATGTTCACCATCGCCCGCCGCACGTAGCCGTCGAGCGACGACCGATCACGGATGCGGTCCCACGCGAGGTACGTACGCGCGAGAGCGGTCTGCAGAAGGTCTTCGGCGTCGCAGGGATTGCCGGTCAACTGGTTGGCCACGCGGAGCAGGGCCGCCCCGCGAGACTGGACGTACGTGCGAAACTCCTCATGGTTCACGATCTGGGATCACCAACCCGGCCAGAGAGGCATCTCGTGCCAGAATCGCAGCCGCGCTGCTGGATCCGGCTGAACCGAAATCCAGGTTTCGCACCTGCCTGGGCAAAGAGCGGGCAAGCCGGTGGCGGCCCGTCGCCCGTGCCGTACGTCCTGCCGGGCTGTGGTTTGCCCGAAACAGGTGGCAACGCCTTGCACCGGGAGGAGGAATATTGATCCCGGACGCCACCATCGCCCGGAAAACTACCTCTCCATCCCCCTCCGGCATGTGAGGCTGGAGAGCGTGGAAGGGGCGAAGCCGTACCGGGCCGGAGAGCGCAGGCGGAAGCTGGCGGCGGCCGTTCTCGGCCGCGACCCCCGGCCCGCGCCGCGGTCGCCGGAGGAGACGGAGCCGTTCGACGTGGTCAGCGGCGAGCTGCTCGACGTGAGCCCGCATCTGCTCATCGTCGAGACCGCAGGCGGCGAGCAGCGGCGCCTGGTGATCGCGCCGTGGGCGACCGCCTGGCGCGGGGGCACAGTGGCGCCCGCCGACCTGCCGACCGGGGCGCAGATCGTCGTCCGGGCGCTGCGCGGCGGCACGGTCGCCGAGCGCATCTGGGCGGACATCACCCGGATCACCGGCGTCATCCGGGAGGTCGGCGGCAGGCGCGACCTCACCGTCGAGCTCGACTGCGGCCCGCACCGAAGGGAACGGTCCATCGTCGTGCCCTACCGCTCGTCCGGTCGCATCCGGGTGCGGCATCCCAAGCTGGAGCCGGGCTACCTGTTCGACGCGATCGGGCTGCTCGACCAGGGCACGGCGCTCGCGCATCTGCCCGCGACCTCGCAGCCGCCGTACCGGGCCACGGCCGTGCCCCCGCCGCAGGCGACGTACGGCGGGAACGAGACGGGCATCTCGGGAACGGCGGTGTGGGCCGATCTCACCGACTTCGCGGACCTCCCGGACCTCCCGGATTTCGCGGAGAAGGGCGTCGCGGAGAACGGCGTCGCCTATCCCATGCTCGAACGGGAGGACACCGGCTGCGGCGACGCGGGCGTCTCCTGCGCCGGCCTGCCCTATCTCGCGCTGGGCTCGGTGCTGCGCGTACGCAACGTGTGCGACGGCCGGGCGGACGTGCTGCCGATCGTCGCGTGCGGATGCCTCACGGGGCGGTTCTGCGACCGATGTCTGGAATGCGGCACGTCCCCGCGCGGGAGGATCGTGGAACTGACCGCGTCCTCGTACGTCGCGCTCGGTGGAGACTTGACCAAGGGCTGCTTCAATGCCCGCGTCGGATTGGGGTGACCGGTGCTTTCGACCATCGCGGCTGCCGCGCTGCCGATCCTCGTGGTGACGCTGGTGCTGGGGGGCGTCGCCAAACTGGCCACGGTCGGGCGCGAGACGTCGCCGGGCGCGCTGGCCCGGCTCGGCCCGGCGGTGCTCATGCCGGAACGCTTCGCCAAGGCCGCCATGATCGTCTGCGCGCTGGTCGAGTTCGCGCTTGCGGCCGGCCTGCTGGTCGTGGACCACCCGGCCGCCCGGTGGCTGCCGGCCGTGTTCTTCGCCGTGGCGACGTACGTGCTGTGGGATCTGCGCAGGCGCCGGCCGGACGTGGGGTGCGGCTGCTTCGGAGACGTGAGCGACACCCCGGTCGGACTGCGGTCGATCGGCCGGGCCGCGGCGCTGACCGCGATGGCGGCCCTGATCGGGGCCGAAAACCTCACGGGACTGCCGCATCTCACCGCGGAGACCATGCCGTGGATCGGCGGAGGGGTCGCCCTGCTGCTCGCCTGCTCACCCGAGATCGACGGTGTCGTCTCGCGTCTGCGTCACCGGGCGCCGTGCGAGCAGCGGCCGATGCCGCCAGGGCGGGCGCTGTCGCGGCTGCGGGCCAGCGCGGCGTGGCGGGCCCACGCCGGGTCGCTGGTGGCGGACGAGCCCTCCGACATGTGGCGTGAACTGTGCTGGCGGTTCTTCGTCTTCCCGGCCCGGGGCGAGGCGGAGGTCGTGTTCGCCGTGCAGCTCAGCGGGCGGCGTCCCGCCGTACGGGCCGTCATGGTCGGGGCGGACGGCCAGGTGGTCGCGCCCGACGAGCTCGGCGACGCCTCTCTGCGGGAATCTACGCCTGTATCAGCCTGACGCTATACACGCGTAGATTCCCGCATCGAGGTCTTTCACTTCAGCTCTCTACGGCTCTCTAGCTTCCCCTCTAGAAAGCCGTAGAGAGGTCGATGGGCGCGCCACTCATAGCGGCTGCGCGCGGAGGAACCTCCCGAAATGCGGCACGGTGAACCCGATCACGCCGCGCTCGGCGCTGTAGATCAGGCCTTTCTTGATCAGGCTGTCGCGAGCCGGGGACAGGCTCGACGGCTTGCGGCCCAGCGTCTCGGCCACCTCGGCAGTCGGCACCGGGTCGTCCCCGAGCTGGGCCATGGCGTGCATGTAGTCGCGCTCGGCGGGGGTGGCCCGCTCATATCGGCTGCCGAAGAAGCCCACCGCGAGCTCCTCCTCGGCCTCCGGGGCCGAGACCTTGATGTCCTCGGCCGTGATCGGGCTGCGCGGGGCGAGGTCCCAGGCGACCTTGCCGTACGCCTGGACGAAGTAGGGGTAGCCGTCGGCCGCCTCATACAACGCGTCGAGCGCGTCGGGAGTGAACTCGACGTCCTCGCGGGCGGCCGGGGCGATCAGCGCCAGGTCGGCGGCGTCGCGGTCGAGCCGGTCGATGCGGGCGTATCGGAACAGCCGCTCGGAGTAGCTCTTGCTCGCCGACAGCACGCTCGGCAGGTGGGGCAGGCCGGCGCCGACGACGATCAGCGGGCCGCCGTTCTGCGACAGCTCGTGGCAGGCCGCGCACAGGGCCGAGACGTCGGGCGCCTGCACGTCCTGCATCTCGTCGATGAACAGCGCGATGCCGACACCGAGGTCGGTCGCCACGCCCGCGGCGTCGACGAACAGCTCGGTCAGGTCGATCTCCAGGTCGCCGGAGTCGGCCCGGCCGCGCGCGGCGGGCACGTCGATGCCGGGCGACCAGTGCGAGGTGCCCTTCGCCGCGGCGGGGTCGCGCATCGCGAACGCCTTGAGCACGCCGAGGAACTCCTCGATCCGCTCGGGGGCGCGGTGCCGGGGCGCGAGCTCCCTGATGGCCATGTGCAGCGCGGCGGCAACCGGGCGGCGGATCGACTGGTCGGGCCTGGCCTCGATCTTGCCGGTGCCCCACAGCCGCTGCATGGCCATGGACTTGAACGTGTTGAGCAGGACGGTCTTGCCCACGCCGCGCAGGCCGGTGAGGACCATGCTCCGCTCGGGGCGGCCACGGGCGACCCGCTCGAGCACGATCTCGAACTGCTGCAGCTCGCGGTCGCGGCCGGCGAGTTCCGGGGGGCGCTGGCCGGCGCCGGGGGCGTAGGGATTGCGCACGGGGTCCACGCTCTCGGACTTTATGACGGGATATAGCGGCCGTCGTAGATTTCCGTAGAGAGCGGTAGGGCGTGTCGCCCGGCGCGGCCGCGGCACGCACCGCCCGGCGGTGGGCGGAGCCTGAGCCGGGACGACCGGGACGACGACGGGCGGAGCCGGGGATGGCACGACCGGATCGAACACCACGGATGCGCCGCCGGCCGGAGCAGGGGCGACGGACACCGTGGAAACAGCCATCACACACCCCTTACCAGCCGAAACTCGACCGAACCCGTGTTCGATCCGATGGCCAAGACTGTAGCGCGTCATCGAACACCTGCGCGAGCTTTCCGCGAAAGCTCCGTCAAACACCGTCGTTCAGCGACGCACTCACAGGGGTTCCGCGGCCCGGCCGGCGGGTCGGCTCCAGTCGGTCAGCCCCAGTAGTCGCGGTCGGGGAGCCTTACCCACGTGTCGGGCTGCCCCGCTATCGGTCCCGCGTCCGTCGGGCGTATGCCCGCGCCCGCACAGCAGTACGCAACGGCGTGCCTGTTGAAGAGGTACCTCCGGAGGATCTCCTCTGCCGGGTTCTCCGGCGACGGATCGCCACCACCGGGATGGGTGTCCCACTCCACGATCTCGCCGTCCCGGGCGACGCTGCCCTGGTTGCCGCTCTTGGGGTTGGCGAACATGGCGTAGCAGACCGTGCCGACCGACAGGCGCTCCGTGACACCGGGTGTTGACGGCGTGTATCCCCACGGCTGGCTGACCACACAGCCGCCGGGAACATCGGTGACGCCGACGACGGCGAGGCTGTCGTCGAGGTCCATCCACGGATCTTCCATGAGCGCTTCGGGATCGACCGCCTCCGGGCCGGCTCCCAGGCGGCGTACCACCTCGGCGGCCGTTATCCCTGCCACACAGGCCACGCTCAGGCCGTCGTCGGGGAAGCCACCCACGGCGGCGATCAGACGTCCGGCTTCCTGCACGGCGGCGGCCTCGGCGTCGGTCAGACGGGGCCGCCCGCCGAGATCGCCGAACAGGCCGGGGGTCGGCGTAGCCAGGCTCAGCCGTCCGGGCGACCAGCCGTTCATCATCGGCCGCCACGGGTCGGCTCCGGCCTCGGCCAGGATCCGGGCGTTGTCCGGACGGTCGGCGAAGACGGCCGTCCACAGCGCCGTACGGCCCTCGTGCTCGGCGTCCACGTCGTCGACCCGGGCGGCCAATTCCGCCACCACCCCGGGAGAGCCCCATTCGGCGGCTCTGTGCAAGGGTGGCCCGAAGTAAAAGTCGGCCGCATCGGGGTCGGCGCCCGCGTCGAGCCGGGCCCGGATCAGCCGCAGGTTCTTCCAGGCGTCCCAGCCGATGCCAGACCAGTCCGCTTCCCGGGCGGCAGCCATGATGCTCCCTCGGTGAGTAGGTACGCAGATCATGGCGAAGCCCACCGACAAATTCCGTGACGGAGCGGGTCTCGCGAGAACCAGGCCTTGCCGGGCTCCCCTTGATCATGTGACACGATCGCGGAATGCTGCGACTCACCGATTTCATCATCGACTGCCCGGACACGATGAAGCTGGCGGCCTTCTACTCCGCGGTGACGGGCCGTCCGATCAAGGAAGGCAGCGACGGCAACTGGGCCGGCATCACGTTCGGCGAGATCGAGCTGGCTTTCATCCGAGTGGACGACTACCGCGCTCCGCAGTGGCCCGACAGCGAGCACCCCAAGCAGTTCCACCTCGACTTCGAGGTGGACGACATCGAGTCCGAGCAGCGCCGCGTCCTCGACCTCGGCGCGACGCTGCAGCAGGACTTCATCGGCCCCGAAGGCTACGGCTGGCGGGTCTACACCGACCCGGTCGGCCACCCCTTCTGCCTGTGCCGCAACAAGGGCGTCATCTGGACCGACCAGGGCCCGATCTGGCCCAAGCGCGACTGAAGCCGCATCACCCTAGCGGGACACGTGCGGGAGCACGAGGGCCGCCGCGGCGGCCAGGGCGATCACGCCCAGGTAGGCGAGGACGAGCCGGGTGTCCCTGAGATAGCACTTGCTCCTGGTGAGCCCCGCGCGGCGGGCCCGCCAATATCCGGCGAGCCCCAGGGCCGCGAACCCGAGCACGGCCCACGCCCCGAACAGCCAGGCGAGCAGCGCCACCGTCGCGTAGACGCACAGCTTCAGCGGGTCGTACGGCGTGGCCTGCCCGCCGCCGGACGCCTGGGCCTGGGCCGTCTCGGCGGCGCGCGCCTGCTCGTACGCGACGCCGGTCGGCCGGTCGCCGGGCTCCCCGTGCGGGAGGCTCACGTGATCTCCACCAGCGGGAGCCGTACGCCTGCGTCGGCCGCGGCGACGGCGGACAGGCGCTGACGCGAGAGCGCCGGCCAGGCCTGGACCGCGCAGAACGGCGCGCACTGGTCCTGGTCGGAGCGGGTGCCGACGTGGACACAGCACTGCACCAGGCGCTCCTCCAGCATCGTGGACATGTCCATGAAGGGCTTGACCGTGATGCGTACGACCCGTTCGCCCAGCAGCCGGCGCAACCGCCGCTTGCGGCCGGGCAGGGCCGAGGACGCGAGGGTCAGCAGGGTCGTCAGCCCGAGGTCGCAGTTTTCGCAGATGTCGCGCCAGACCTTGCCGATCTCGGGATGCGACAGCGACGACTGCTCCGACAGCAGGCCGAGCAGCGACTCCTGGACGGCCATGCGGAGCTGGCGGGGGATCTCCGAGTCGGCGATGCGGTTGGAGACGAGCCCGAGGTTCTCCTTGAGGCGGTCGTGCCCGATCAACGCGGTCAGCGAGCGCCACTGATCGGCATCATCCTTGATCATGTAGCCGACCGAGCAGCAGTGCGGATGCGAGCACGGCAGCGCGGTCAGGTCGCGCCAGGTGACCAGGCCGTCCGTCTGGGGGCCGAGGCGTTTGAGCACCCCGGTGTGGGTGAGCCGGTCCATCGGGTCGATCACACCGGACCGCCCCGAGCCGAACTGCGGCTGGATCGACACCCCGCCGACGTACGGCGTGTCGAGGGCCAGGCGCACCACGTCGCCGATCTCGGCGTCGTTCACGCCGAGGGCGGCCGTCATGACCAGCGTCGTGAAGATCTCCCGTTCCGACAGCCGCCGGAGCGCCTCCGCCTTGAGCCGCCGCAGGTCGCCACCTCTGTGGTGCCGGGACGCCTCGGCCGACACGCCGTCGTACTGCAGGTAGACCTCGACGCGTTCGCGGTGCTCGGTGAGCAGGTCGAGCAGGGCGTCGTCCCTGGCCACCAGGAGCCCGTTGGTGTTGATCAGGATGCGGG
The DNA here is from genome assembly GCF_012034195.1 of Microbispora sp. CL1-1. Taxonomy (NCBI): domain Bacteria; kingdom Bacillati; phylum Actinomycetota; class Actinomycetes; order Streptosporangiales; family Streptosporangiaceae; genus Microbispora; species Microbispora sp. CL1-1. The sequence goes on along the minus strand of NZ_JAATEK010000027.1, from coordinate 66,245 downwards.
TGACGGGCCGGGCCGTCAGCTCGGCGAGCAGCTCGGGCAGATCGGGGTGGAGGGTCGGCTCGCCGCCGCTGAGCATGAGCACGTCGAGACGGCCGTTCTCCCGGGCCAGCCGCTGGTCCACGTTGGCGAGCACCTCCCGGACCGGCACGATCCCCCGCAGATCGGGCGAGGAGTCGGTGAAGCAGGTCGGGCAGCGCAGGTTGCACGCCTCCGCGACGTCTTCGAGGAGGATGCATGTGTGCTGGGTCTGCATCTCCGGCAGCCCGCGCAGGTACGCCTCCGGGACCGGATCGAAGTTCCCCGCGACGTCGGGCAGATGCGCCTTGGTGGGAGCGGTCCATTCCTCCAGGTAGGCGAGGATCTCCGGGTCCTCGTCGTAGAGGGTCCTGACCATGCCGTGGGCGCGGCAGCCGCGCTCCAGGTAGACCCGGCCGTCGCGGGCCGCGAGCCAGCCGGACAGCCGCGGCACCTCCGCCAGCGGGCGGTCCGGCCGCTCCTCGTGGCAGCGCGGGCAGAACGCGTTGACGTAGCGGAGGATGCGGTCTCCCCGCAGGGGCATTCCGGTGGTCACAGAAAACCGTCCGTGTAGAGCGAGGGGTTGACGCCGGTGCAGAAGCCGGCAGTGAAGATCGTCAGGAGCGCCCAGCCGATCATCAGGCCCATCCCGAGCCCTCGCGACCACGGCTTGCGGAGGAGGATCAGCAGCGTTCCGCCACCGAACGCGATCAGGGCGAGGACCACGGCTCCGCCGACGAGCGCGAGGCTCTTGTTGTCGCTCGCGACTCCGTCCGCCACCGCGAGGGTCACGAGGAAGAGCACGAAATTGACGATCCCGTAGGCCACGACCCCCACGATCGCCAGCGCGATGACCACACCGGTCGTGTTCGGGGGCGGAGGCGGCGGCCATGCGCGCGGCGGCCCTGGCGGCCCTGGTGGCCCTGGTGGGCCGGGAGGGCCGGGAGGGCCGGAGGGGCCATACGGCCCACCGGGTCCGTACGGCGCACCCGGGCCGTACGGGCCGCCGGGACCGGGGCCATGCGGCCCGCCCGGGCCGTGAGGCGGCGGACCTGCCGGGCCGTGAGGCGGCTGGGGGTCGCCCGGCTGGGGGTCGTGCGGCCGCTCGGGCGGCTCGGGGGGTGTGCTCATCTCTCCTCCTCGCCCACAGGCGACAGACGGACGGCCGGTAACAGCGGTCGCCGCTCGCCCCGGAAGGGGAGCAGCCGATCATAGAACCCCTTGCGATATCCGATCCCGAGGCGGACGGCGAGGAGCATGAGCCCCGGGACGAGGAACCACTGCGGGCGGGTCAGGTCGAGCCAGACCGTCTCGTTCGCCCTGGTGAACTCCACGAGGAACCGGAAGACGGCGTACGCGCCCAGATAGAGGGTGAACAGCTCGCCCGGCCTGTCGACCCGGCTCCGCGCCCACAGCAACGCGCCGAAGGCGGCGAGCTGGAACACGGTCTCGTACAGGTGCGAAGGATGCATGGCCTGGCCGGACAGGCATCCGGGGCATTCCGGCACGGTGGCGGGCGCGTGGACGCCCCAGGGCAGGCTCGTGGGACGGCCGGGGGCCTCGGTGAGGAAGCAGCCGATGCGGCCGACGGCCATGCCGAGCGCGACGGCGGGCGCGAACAGGTCACCGGTGCGCTCCCGGTAGCCGATCAGCCGTTTCGCCACCAGCACCCCGGCGTACGCGCCGGTCAGGCCGCCGAGGATGCTCCGGGCGCCGAACATCCACGCCTCGACGAGGCTCGGATTGAGCGCGGGGTCGAGATGCTCGGCCCAGCCGGACAGCCGTATGCCGATCGCCCCGCCGACGAGCGCGCCGGTGACGGCGACGAGCGACTCCTCCCGTAAGGCTCCCCGGCGCCGCGCCTCCAGGACGAACACCACGCTCGCGAGGATCACGCCGAGAGCCACGAAAAACGCGTGGGTCGGCACGCTCACCCCACCGAAACGTAGTTGCTCAAGCACGACGCCACCCTAGCCGCGGCCCCCGACGATTCCGATCGTCAATTCGTACGGCTTGCAGCCCCTCAATACGGCGATTCCGGCCAATTGCCCCAGGCTTTATCCACAGGAGTCCCGTTGTCCACAGAAGCGGGCGCAACCCGCGTGCGCACGTTTCGGCCGCGGGTAACCTGCGCCTATGACCTCCTTGTGGAACCGCAGGTCAGCGGTAGTGATGGCGGCCCTCGTCGGGATGACCGGCTGCGCCGGGGTCGGTGACGCCGGCGCGTCCGCCACCGCCCGGGCCCGGGTGTCCGCGCCCGTCCCGGCGTCATCGGCGCCGGGCTCGTCCGCGCCTGCCGCTCCCTCCTCCGCACCGGCCTCCTCCGCCCCCGCCACCCCGTCGTCCGAGGCGCCCACGCCGAGCCCGAGCGGGCCGCCGCCCTTCTCCTCCAAGATCGAAAACGTGTCCCGCGACGAGGTCCGATACTCCTGGCGTCCGGGCTGCCCGGTTCCGCTGAGCGGGCTGCGGAAGATCACCATGACCTACTGGGGCTTCGACGGAAAGGCCCACACCGGCACCCTCGTGGTCAACAAGAAGGTGGCCGAAGACGTGGCCTCCGTCTTCGGCAAGCTCTACGAGATGCGCTACCCGATCCGCCGGATGGTGCCCGTCGACGTCTACAAGGGCAGCGACTACGACTCCATCGACGCCGACAACACCTCGGCCTTCAACTGCCGCAACGCCACCGGCTCCGGCAGCTGGTCCAACCACGCGTACGGGCTGGCGGTGGACGTCAACCCGCGCGAGAACCCGTACGTCTACGCGGACGGCTCGCACGCCCACCGCAACGCGGACGCCTTCGTGGACCGGCCGCTCAAGAAGCCCGGCGTGATCAACAGCGGAGACCGAGTGGTGCGGGCCTTCGCGCGGATCGGCTGGGGCTGGGGCGGCTCCTGGTCCGGCGCCAAGGACTACCAGCACTTCTCCGTCAACGGCCGCTGAGACCGGGGGCGATATCGCGGACAGGCCTCTGACCTGCGATTCGGCCCCTCATCGTTTCTCGACGTTTCCGGGCGTCTCGCATCTTCGTGTGCCCCCGTTGTGCCCCGCGCGCCTAGGATCGTTTCGTCCCGATCTCTTCGATACGAGCCCTGGATGAGAGCGCGAGGGCAGATCAATGGGTGCCAACCAGTGCCGTCAAGTCCAGCTCGGATGCTGCCCCGTGGGCCGCGTAGCTGTGTCAGCGAACCTGCTGACGAGTCCACTCCCGTCCGCCAGCGTCCAGCGTCGTTCGTCGACGTTGTCACGCAGTTATGCACGCAGACAAGGCACGCCGGCCCAGGCCAGGGATCATAAGTGGTAGATCTGCTTTCCGCGGACCAAGTTCCTATTGACTGAATTTCCTGTACAGATCGCGGTCGCGCCATGAATCAGAGAAGGCCTCCAGCATCGCTTCATAGAGTCGAAGATCACTGACATTCCTCCTGGGCTCCGAAATCCTACTCCTAATCGCTTCCTCAATCACCGGCCACCGCAACTCGTACATGACGAACGAAACCAATTCGACGACACCCTCCCTAATTGAGTCGATCAGGGTGGTGAGCTCGGTCTCAAATTGGGGCCTCAGGTCAGGATTTCGCTGCAGCACCGCGAGCGCACGCTCTAGATCTCGCTCAAGATCCTCAACTCCGCACGTAGCCTCAGCCGTATGCAAGACCTCTTGGATGATGAGCCGAAACTCGGAGACGGGATGAGCAACTGGGAGGTTCCCATCAGACACACTTTCCATCCGCACTGATTCCATTTCTATTTGAATGCGTCCGCGAGCGTCCAAAGTATAGATCGGGTTTGTCCTCAAGGTCGTCCTGTAGGCCGGGTTCTAATTCTGCAGGCTCCTCACCTGCATCGAATCGCCCTACGTGACTAGCAACCTGCGAGAACGCTTCCGTTCGTTGTCATCGCTTGCCAGCACTTTCCGACGCCGTGTGCCCCCAAGTGCCCCGGCCCGTTGGGCAAACCGCACGCTCGAAGTCAGAACGGCACTTCGACTCCGGCGTCACGCAAGTACGCAAGCGCGAAAGAGAGGCACTGCCCTGCGCTGACCCCATCAGTCCGAATGCCTTGGCTCAGTGGGCCGCCGCTAACGGCGAACGTCCATGGAGGCAGTCCCTCAGCCAATCTTTCCGCGTCAACCCTGATCATGGCGTTTATGCCTTGCTCAGCTAACCATTCCAGGATGAGCAGCGCGGCATCTTCGATGCCGCTGTTCTGATCGACCTTTGGCCATCGCCTCTTATGTGCCGTCACGACAGGACCCTACCGACAGGCCGAGCAAATGAGCAGCCCGTATCCTGATCTCTCGTCTGCCGTCGACCCATCGCGAAGCGACAGCGGGCCGGGGACGGAGGGTCAAGCCCTGCCTCGCGTGTACCTGCTCCCGGTGACCTTCCCCGCACGCTGGTTGCCCTACCGGCACGGCTGGGCTTGACCTGGAGGAGCCGGACTGCTGGGCTTGCCTGGGTCGATGGCAGGCGAGCGATCAGGACTTCCACCCCAGCCCGCTACGGCGCCAGCTCGCGGCTCCCTCTCGGAGTCGGAGGCCCCGGGGTTTGGGGCAGCGCCCCAAGGTCCTGTCCCCCTGCACCTTCCGCCTGCCTCCCCTCCCCGCCCCCTTCTTCCTCTCTCCCCTCGTCTGCCAGCGTCGCCCTCATGGTCTCCGGGTTCTTCGGCGTCGTGGTGCCGCTCATAGCCAACGACCCCGTTCACCACTTGGGGAGAGAGATCACTTCTCGCACATTGCCGCTTTGCCGCCATCGGTTGAACACCCGCGCCGCTTGTCGGCGCAGGGTGCGCGCCGCCTGCCGGCGGGACCGGCCGGAGAGCCGCAGCCCGCCGGCGGGGCGGGCGCGCGGCCCAGCGGGAGACACACTCGTGTCCGCGTGCCTTCCCCTTCGGGAGTGCGGGCCGTGATGGCTTCTGGCTGCGCTGTGCCTCCCACCGTCGTTCGACCCCCTCACGGTGTCACTGGAAGACAGCTCAGGAAACAGCCCGCTCCTCTGCCGATCCCTTCCCCGGCGGGTCCTCCTCTTGGTGGCCCGCCTTCTGTCTTGGATCGTCGAGCCTGCCGCTCCCTCGCGCATCCTCCCCGCGGTGCCTTCCCTCCCCTTCCACCGCTCCCCGCCGAAGGCGGCTTGAAGACGTAAGCGAATCCGTAACAGCGCCTACGCTGGCTCGGCGGTCTCGGCCAGTATCCAGTTCAGATATTTCTGATCTCCGCTGGTGATCGGCAGTGTGACCACGCATGGGACCTCGTATGGATGCTCCCGGTTGGTGCGCTCGATGATCTGCGGGACGAGATCACGCCGCGTGTGAAGCGCTACGCGGCCTTCTGGGCGGTCGTAGATCTCGCCCTGCCATCGGTAGATGGAACGGATCGGCGCGAAGTTGTGAGCGGCTGCGCATAGCCGGTCAGCGACGAGGCTTCGGGTGAACTCGACAAGCCAGTCGGGGTCCGGGGCCGTGATGATGACTTCGCAGACCTCATCCAACGCTCTGGCCATCGCGTTCCTTGAGCTCGGCAATGAGGTCTCGGGCCTCGTCTTCGGTCTTGGCCATGGATCCCCAGCCGGTCATGATCTGGCCGTCGTAGCTCAGGCCGACCCACCGACCGGCCATGTTGATGCCGTGGGTGTGCAGGACGAAGTACATCGTCCCCTTGGACCGTACGGAGCCGTCGTTGGCGGCGTACCAGCCCATCAGGATCTCGTTGTCCCACAGCCGCAGCTCACCACGCCACATGTATCCCCCGTCCTCGACGGAGATCCCACGGGTGATGGTCTCGAGCTGGATCAGTTCGCCTTGCTGGCGGAATCGCACTTCCTGGGAAGTGATGATCTCTTCGCCGTCCTTGAAGGTCTGCCAGGCCGCCCACCAGTCGCCGCTGAGGTTGACGCGGTGCTCGGGCATGCCGGCCAACTCGCCGACGGATATCTGTAGGGCGTTCGCGATCGCTACCGCGACGGACAGGAGCGGTTGCTGGTCTCCCGCCTCGTAGCGGCGGATCTGGCGTGTATCGACACCGGCAGCGCGGGCGAGGTCGGCCTGGGACATTCCCAGCTCGGTGCGCCGTCGGCGGATGACTTCGGACATCTCCACTGCTCCATTCTCCGAGGACTTATTAGTCCTTGACAACCGGACTCCTACGTCCTCATCATAGGACCTGTAAGTCCCCCATAGGACTAAGAGGGCAAGAGCGAGACATCACAACAGAAAAGGCCCCAGTGGGCTGCCACCCACTGAGGCCAGAGCATCGAGAGTTAGGACCCCTGCGATGCATGTTCAGGTTACGCCTGCGCTTGGTTCGGTGGAGACGGTACCGACCGAGGTAGCTCTCGGATCGATCCGAGAGGTGCCCTTCGGGGAACTGATCATCGCCCTGTACGCCTCCGACATGCCGGACGCCGGTCCGGCTCCCGAGGATCTTCCTGTCGGTCAGCTCGTCGGCTGGGCCGTGCAGGGCATCGCCCGGTTGGGTGAGGTCGAAGTCTGGCACCGCGACTACCGGATGCGCAGGAGACAGATCGACTCCTGCGAGGTGTTCGGCAACGCCACCCGCGAGCAGTACGCCGCCGATCTGGCCCTGCGCCTGGACGAGGCCATGGAGCAGATCGGCATCGACCGTGAGCCGCCCTTCGGCTGGGTCTGGGTGCTGCCGGACGGCGAGGACTTCGCGTGGCAGCAGTGGATGTCGCTGCGCGATGTGGAGTTCTGCTTCCGCCTGTGCGGCCACAGTCCGCAGGAGGCTCGGCGGCGGCTGGCGGAGGTCACCCAGTGACCATCACCGCCTCCCCGGCATCCGCGACCATCGCCCCCGCCCCCGGTGCCTCCGCTCGGCCAAGCGGGTGGGGGACACAACCGGCCCACCGCTGAGCGGCGCCGACAGATCCGCCGGTCCCTGGCCAAGCGCGACGGCGCGTGCTGCTTCTACTGCGGCACCGCCTTCGCCGACCTGGCGGAAGCGACCTTGGACCACCTGATCCCGCAGGTGCAGATCCCCGGCTGGAAGCTCGCCAACCTGGTGCTCGCCTGCTACCCGTGCAACCAGGCCAAAGCGGGGATGCTCCCGCAAGGCTTCCTGCGCCCGGTCGGCCGCTTCGCCCCGGGCCTGCGCCCCCGCCCGACCCTGCTCGATCGCCTGCGGGCCGCCTTGATGCGTCTGCCGCTGGCCGTCCGGCGTGCCGGGGGCCGTCGCTCGCTCGGTGCGGGGGTGAGCGCGTGAGCATGGCCGTTGATCCGGAGATCTCCCGGTACTTCTCCCTCGTCGGCGGGCTCAAGCGGCGCTATCGCGACCTGTCCCGCCTCGGCGGCTGCTCCCAGCCCATCCGCGTGCGCGGTGAGCTGTCCCGCGTCGATACCGACGGCGTGCAGCGAAAGATCTACAGCACCCGCCGCGAAATCGGCGGCGTCATGCTCGTCGCCTGCGGCAACCGGCGTGCCTCGCGCTGCCCGTCCTGTTCGGAGGTCTACCGGGCAGACACCTTCCACCTGATCCGCGCCGGTCTGCTCGGCGGAGACAAAGGCGTCCCGGAGACGGTGCGCGAGCATCCCCGCGCCCTGGTCACGCTCACCGCGCCATCGTTCGGGCCGGTCCACGCCCACCGCACCCGCGAGGACGGGACCGTTCTGCCGTGCCGTCCGCGCCGGTCTGCCGGCACCTGCCCGCACGGCAAACCGCTGTCCTGCACAGAGCTGCACGGGCCGGATGACGTGCTGGTCGGGCAACCGCTGTGCGCGGAGTGTTACGACTACGACGGCCACGCGCTGTGGAACGCCCACGCCCCGGACCTGTGGCGCCGCTTCACCATCTACCTGCGCCGCGAACTGGCCTACGCGGCGGGCATGACCGCCAAAGCCTTCAACGCACAGGTACGGGTCTCGTTCGCCAAGGTCGCCGAATACCAGGCGCGCGGCATCGTCCACTTCCACGCCGTGGTGCGCCTCGACGGCCGCAGCGAGGACAACACGCCGTTGCCGCCGCCGGACTGGGCGACGGTGGATCTCCTCGACCGTGCGGCCCGCACCGCTGCCGCCAGCGTCCACGTGGACTCCCCGCACTGCGAACAGGTCGGCGGGGTGCGTCGCCTGGTGTTCGGCTCCCAGGTCGACATCAAGCCCATCGTCGCCGGTGAGCTGACCGAGGACGCGCTGACCGAAGCTCAGGTCGCGGGCTACATCGCCAAGTACGCCACCAAGGGCGCGACCACCGAAGGCACCGTCGATCGCCGGATCAAGGACCTGTCGGAGCTGAACGCGGTCACGCTGACCGCTCATCAGCGGCGGCTGATCGAAACCTGCTGGCACCTGGGCGACCTGGAGGAGTTGAAGCCGCTGCGGCTGCGCGGCTGGGCGCACATGCTCGGCTTCCGGGGCCACTTCTCCACCAAGTCCGGCTCCTACTCCACCACCCTCGGCAAGCTGCGCGATGCGAGGCGTTCCTTTCGCGCCCGCCAAGCCCGCGAGCACGGACACGACGCCCTGACCGGCACGCCCGCCGATGACTCCACGCTCGTCGTCGGCTCCTGGCGCTACGCCGGACAGGGCTACACCCATCCGGCAGATCTGTACGTCGCCCAGCTCATCCGCGAGGAACGCGAAGAACGCCGCCGCTCCCGCTGGCCTGTTGCTGCTGAGGGAGCCGCCGCATGACTCGGAAGGAGGGAACGCTGACGGCGGAAGCTGATCGTCTCTGGAGCGTGGAGGAAGTCTCAAGGTTCCTCGGTGTGCCGGTGGCCACGGTTTACCAGTGGCGCTATCTGGGTGTGGGCCCAAAGGGGCACAAGGTCGGTCGGCATGTGCGCTACATCCCGGCTGACGTGTTGTCGTGGGTGCGTGAGCAGCCGTGACGGTCTACGACCGGTGGCACAAGTCTCGACCGAAGGCGGGCGAGAAAGCGTGCTCGGAGCACAAGCGCGTGCCCTCGACGGATCACGGGAGGGGCGAGCGTTGGCAGGTACGCTGGCGCGACGATCGCGGAGAACAGCGAAAGCGGAACTTTGACAAGCGTGCCGCCGCGGAAGCCTTCGATGCCAAGATCAAGCATGATCTCTCGCTGGGGACCTACGTGGACCCCAACGCGGGCAGGGTCACCTTTCGCGAGCGGGCCGAAGAGTGGTTGAAGTCCGCTCCGTTCGATGAAGCCGTACACGATCAGGTGGCCATGCGGCTCCGCAAGCACATCTACCCCGTGCTCGGTCACCACGAAGTGCGAGTCCTGGCTAACCGTCCCTCGCTGGTGCAAGCCTGGCTCCGAGGGCTGCAAGGCAAGCTCGCGCCTTCTTACGTCAAGGTCCTGCTTGCCCATGTCTCGGCTGTCTTCGCTGCCGCGCTAGACGATGGGTTGATCGCTAAGAATCCCTGCAAGGCATCTGTCGTTCGCCCGCCCGCACTCGTGAAGGAGAAGATCAAGCCCTGGAAGCTTGAATGGGTCGAGCGCATGCGGAAGGAGCTCGCGCCGCGCTACTCCGCCATGGTGGATGTCGGAGCGGGCCTCGGTCTTCGGCAAGGCGAGATTTTGGGGCTGAGCGTTGACGACATCGACTTCCTCCGTCGCGTCGTGCATGTACGTCGCCAAGTAAAGATCGCAAGAAACAAGCAGCTCTTCGCCCCTCCCAAGGGCGGCAAGACGCGAGACGTGCCGCTGCCGGACACGGTTGCCCTTCGCCTTTCCGTGCACCTGGCCGCGTTCCCGCCCGTCGAGGTGACTCTCCCCTGGGTTGAGCTGGCGGGCAAGCCGGTGAGCCACAGGCTCGTCTTCACGACGCCCAACGGGCGGGCCGTACATCGGGAGTACCTGAACGAACGCCAGTGGCGACCGGCTCTTGAGCGGGCCGGCATCGAGGTCCCGCCCAACGAAGATGGTCAACGGCGGTCGTACAGGGAGAACGGGATGCACGCCCTACGGCACTTCTACGCCTCGGTGCTGCTCGATGGCGGCGAGAGCATCAAGGCCCTGAGCGAGTACCTCGGTCACCATGATCCGGGCTTCACACTGCGGACCTACACCCACCTCATGCCATCGAGTGAAGACCGCACGCGGAAAGCCGTCGACAGTGCCCTGGGGGCACACGGCGCGTCCCCGAGTGCCCTGGATGTGCCCTCGGCGGACGACTGAGGGCCGTTGTCCCAGGTCAGCCGGTGCGGGTGCTGGGTATTTGCGGACTACCAGCACTTCTCCGTCAACGGCCGGTAGTCAGCCGCCTCGCCCCGCCCCTCCCGAGCCGCCTGTGGGCCGCGTTCGCCTTACCGCGCCCGCGTCTGAACGTGGCCCTGAACCGCCCGCAGAGGCACGGACGGCTCGCGCCCCCCGTCGGGGCGCGAGCCGTCCGTGCGTTCGTCAGCTCTTCTTGAAGGACCAGACGCCGTCAGCCTTGATCGTGACGAGAATCGTCCCGCTGGGCAGTGGAACCTCACCGTGCCAACTGCCGATCTCGTTGACGATCAGTTCCCTGCTCGTCTCGGTCCAGGCCTCGACGATGAAGTTCGCGCTCCCCGAGTGCCGTGCGTTCACCGTCGTGAGGCCTACGCTCGGCGGGGCGACGATGGCCACCTCGTCACCACGACCTGTGAGCGAACCACCGGACCACACGCGGGCCATCGACAACGGCTTCAGCACGATCGTCCACGCCCCGTCGGCCTGGATCTTCAGCGCGGCCGTCTCCTTGCCGTCGTCCTCGTTCAGCAGGACGCTCCCCTTGTAGTCGCCGATCTCGTTGACGATCGCGCCCTGCTCGGCGCCGCCCGGGTCCAACGGGGAGACGATGAAGTTCGAGCCTCCGCGATGGGTGAGCGTGACCAGCCATACGGCCGTCCAGTCGCTCTTGCGCAGCTTGAGGACCTTCGCCCCGGCCCCGCTGTAGGTGCGCGGCTTGGGCTGCGAGCTGGGCGGCGAGGACGGTTCCTCGCTCGCGCCGGCCTTCTCGGCCGCCGTGGCGTCGGAGTCGGCCGCCGCGCTCGGCTTGTGCGTCTTCGCGGCGGTGCTCGTCGTGCTCGACCTGTCGGAGGCGAGAGACCCGACGGCGGCCATGCAGCCGAACAGCAGGACGAACGGGAGCCCGATCACCAGCAGCCAGAAGCCGGGCCCCTTGCCCTTCTTCCGATGCGGGGGCGGGGGCTGCCAGGCGGGTGGCCGCTGAGCAGGCCCGCCGAACGGAGGCTGGTGGGGGTGTCCGCCGTACGGGTGCTGGCCGGCGGGTGATCCGTACGGACCGTTCGGGGGGCTGGGCTGCTGATGCATGCCGTTACTCCAGAGGCTCGGGTTGCTCCGTGCGGTAGGGGACGTGCTCTCAACGGGCAGGGTTGGCGGCCGAGATTGGACCGTTGCAAAGCCTCATCGAGCACCGCCCGGGATCGCATGCAACGGGGGATATGTCGAGAACGAGTCGAGGGTGCCGCCCGCGTGACACCGCACCGGCACGACACCCTCAACGTGATGGCGGCCCGGCCGGCCCAGATGGGCGGCGCGTCGCCGTCTGTTCCGCCTGCCGTCCCGAACCGGCAGGCGGAAGCCTCAGCCACGGCTCCGCTGTCCCTTTCGGGAGCACCGCGAGCACATCCGCTCGATGTCAGCCGGGGTCGGCATGCGTCCCCGGATCAAGCGAGGCTCGGCCGGGCACCTCCGGGTCGGCATGATGCGTAGAGCCCCCGCCCACCGTCTGTCCGCGTACGGGATGGTGGGCGGGGCGCCCTGCCGGTGACCCCGGTTACGGCAGGCGGGGCCGGGTCGTGGCCAGCCGCAGAGCGCATGCCACCGCCGGCGACCGAGCCGAACGCGGGACTGCTCCAATGGCTACCGGTCCCGACGTGATCCGCCGACGACGAACGGCTGTCGGCCGACCCGATCTGCCAGCGGCCAACGGCCAACGGCCGGGCCGCTACAACGGCCCGGCCGTACCCTCGGGGGACGACGGGTCAGGACGTGACCGGCCTGCCGCCGAAGGTCACGATGAGGTGGCCGTCCGAGGCGAAGGACCAGCCGAGAGCGCCGGTGTAGGAGGAACACCGGGATCCGTTCGAGCCCGCCCAGAACTGGTTGGAGCTGTCCACGTTGCCGACGGTCTTGTCGTTGGACCCGCTGCCGCTGCGGCAGGAGGTGTTGCCGCGGAAGACCGAGGTGCCGGTGTCGAAGGAGAAGTTGCGCTCGGCGTTGTCGATGCCGGCGTTGTCCGAGATCGTCATCGTGCCGGGGTTGCTGTTGTAGGTGAACCCGTGGTGGCCGTTGCGATAGGCGATGTTGCGCCGGACCACGTGGTTGACGGCGATCTTGTCGCCGCCGAGCTTGTAGCCGTTGCGGTCGCCGTTGCCGGACTGGCCTCCGTTGCTGAGGGTGCCGTTGTTGTAGGCCAGGGAGTCCTCGATCGTGACCGGTCCGATGGCTCCGGTGTCCGTCTTGGTGTAGAGGTCCCAGCCGTCGTCGATGTTGTTGTGGGACACGTCGTAGCGGAAGACGTTGCCCGTGCCGGTGGTGAGCTTGGCGGCGAAGCCGTCGGCGTCCTCGCCGTCGGAGTCGGCGTTGTCATGCGACTCCGAGCTGAGGATGAGGTTGTTCGACGGCCACTGGTCGCGCGGGGTGTCGGAGGCGATCCGCCCGAGCTGCAGCCCGGTGTCGCGGTTGTAGCGGGTGATCGTGCGCTCGACGATGTTGTTGCTGCCGCCGATGTAGATCCCGTTGTCGCCGGCCCGCTCGACCACGATGCCGTACACGTGCCAGTACGAGCCGTTCAGCGTGAGCCCGCGGTTGGACGACGACTCGCTCTGCGCCGAGAAGTTCAGCACCGGAGTCTCGCCGGGGTAGGCGGACAGGGTCTTGCGGGCGTTCGAGGTGCCGTTGTTGCCCGGCGCGATGGTGATCGTCTGCGTGAAGTCGTAGCGCCCGCCGCGCAGGTAGATCGTGCCGCCGGGGGCGACGCGGGTGATCGCCGCGGTGAGGGTCGTCGGGTCCGACTGCGTCCCCGCCGCGCCGTCCCTGCCGTTCGGCGACACGTACAGCGCACCGCTCGACGGCGTGGGCGAGGGCGTGGGTGAAGGCGAGCGCGTGGGCGTGGCGGAGGGCGAGGGCGAGGGCGTGGCGGAGGGCGAGGGTGAGGGTGAGGGCGTGGGGGTCGGCGAGGGTGAGGAGGTGGTGACGGAGCCGGTGCAGGTGACGCCGTTGAGCGTGAACGACGCAGGCTTGGGGTTGGACCCCGACCAGCTGCCGTTGAAGCCGATGGACACCGACGCGCCGGTGGCGATGGCCGCGTTGTAGTCCACGTTCGTGGCCGTGACGTTCTGCCCGCTCTGACTGAAAGTGGCCGACCACCCGGTGTCCACCTTCTGACCACTCGCCGGGAACGCGAACCCCAGACTCCAGCCGTTGATCGCGCTGCCCAGGTTCTGGATCGTGATGGCGGCGGTGAACCCACCCGGCCAGTCGTTGGTCGTATAGGTCACGGCACACCCGGTGGCGGCCTGCGCCGCCGGGGCGACGGCCACACCGGCCAGGGCGACCACACCGGCCAGAGCACCGATAACCCCGGCACCCGTTCTGGTTCTGCTTGTCACAACCGAGCTCCTTGCAGGTCACGCAGGGCCCCTGACCGAGGGAAGACTCCCGACCCCACAAGGCTTTTCGTGCACCCGAACGACATCCACACCCGGACGTCCACACCCAGGAACACCGCACAGCAACGTACGACCCCACCGATCACCGGTCAACGACACCCCATAGCGGCAACCGCGTACACCGGCCCCCACAAGCACAGAAACCACCGGAGACGGCACACCGGAACCCGGGAGCGGGTGAAACGTTCAGGCGAGAACGAGGAAAGCAAGGGCGGCGGCAGCCGCGGGTGGGCTCGAAGGGCCCGAGCGCAGGCACGGCGTTTCACCGGCTGCGCGCCGACGGAGACCTCGGCGCTCGACCCCAGGTCGACACGCTCACCGGGCTGCCGCCGCCACGCCTGCGCCGTCCCCTGCCGGGATCGATGGACCGGCAGGGGACGGCGACGGGCAACGGTCACCGCCACCCGCGCCGATGACGGCGCGAGACGGAGGAGAAAAGTGGGAGGACAACGCCCGCTCCTCCGGCCGCAGGAAGCGGGCGCCTCTCCAGATATGACATCTCCTGATTCTCCGGACAATGGGGGAATCACGAGTGAGGGCTCAAACGCTAACGGGCTAGGGACTCCAGGCCAGAAAGGATCGCTTACCGGTTAATAACGATCGGCCTACGACCCCGTCACGCACTGGCGATCAACAAGGCCCCATGGGTCAACTTCTCTGGAAACGGCCTGACGGGAGAGACATGTCCGGTTGGCACCACTCAGCTCCTCTTCCCCCTGTATGGCCGCCGGACCGGTTCGAGGTCCGCTCGATCCGGCCCGTCCCGGACGGCGAAGCGGCCGATCGCTATCACTTCCCGCAGACCGCCCACGAGGCCGCCACGCGCCTACGGGAAGTACGTTTCGCGACACAGATCCAGGTCGTCCGCATCATGGACGGAGTGACCCTCTTCGATCTGACCGCAGGGGTGGAGGTCCCTCTCGAACACTGGTGACCCTTAGAGCGCCTCGGCAGGCTGCGGCAAGATGGGTGCATGACGGCGAAGGACGGCGACGGCTGGGCCCTGTGCTCACTGGGACACCAGCACTGGGGGCTGTACGGCGCCGCCGGCCTGCTCACCGTGCACCACACGCTCGACGGCATGCCGTACGTGCTGATGCAGAAGCGTTCCTGGTGGAGCCATCACGGCGGGACGTGGGGCCTGCCGGGCGGCGCGCGTGACAGCCACGAGGACGCCATCGCCGGCGCGCTGCGAGAGGCCCGCGAGGAGGCGGCGCTCGACTCCGAACTCGTCCGGGTGCGCGGGCTCTACGTCGACGACCACGGCGGCTGGTCGTTCCAGACGGTGATCGCGGAGGCCGAAGGGCTGCTCGACGCCTCGCCCGCCAACGGCGAGAGCGCGGACATGCGCTGGGTGGCGGCCGACGAGGTCCCGGCGAGGGAGCTGCACCCCGGCTTCGCCGAGTCGTGGCCGAGGATCAGGCCCGCGCTGAGCCCGGTGGTCGTCGTGCTCGACATGGCCAACATCATCGGCGCGCGGGCCGAGCACGGCTGGTGGAAGGACCGGGCAGGCGCCGCGAACCGCCTGCTCAACGAGCTGGTCCCGCTCTGCGAACAGGGCATCGGCGAGATGCCCGAAGGCGTGCCGGCCCTGACCCGGTGGTTCCCGCGCATGGTCGCGGTGCTCGAAGGGGCGGCGACCGGTGCCGCCGACTCCGGGCCGGTGACCGGGGACCTGACGGTCGTGGCGGCGGGAGGCAGTGGGGACGACGCGATCGTGGAGGCGGTGCGCGACATGCGGCCCTGGGAGACCACGCTCGTCGTCACCGCCGACCGCGGGCTGCGCGAGCGGGTGACGGCCCTCGGCGCCGTGGTCGCCGGTCCCCGCTGGCTGCTCAAGCAGCTCTGAGCTGAGACTTTTATACCATTCGTCCCATTTGGGCAGGATAAAGCATGTGATCCTGCTCTTCCGCCGACTGGCCGCCACCTGGACCGTGACCGTCCCGATCCTCGCCGTGGCAGTGCTCGCGCTGGCGTGGGGACGGACCATTCCTCTCGTCGTCGTGGTGATCGCGGCGCTGTTCCTCGCGGTCTCCGTGCTCGCGGCCGTGCACCACGCCGAGGTCATCGCCCATCGGGTGGGCGAGCCGTTCGGGTCGCTCGTGCTCGCCGTGGCGGTCACCGTGATCGAGGTGGCCCTGATCATCAGCCTCACCGCGTCCGGGGGCCCGGCCGCGTCGTCGCTCGCCCGCGACACCGTCTTCGCCGCCGTGATGCTCACCTGTAACGGGATCGTCGGCCTGTCGCTGCTGGTCGCGGCCCTGCGGCGGCGGGTGGCGGTGTTCAACGCGGAGGGGACGGGAGCCGCGCTGGCCACCGTCGCCACCCTGTCCACGTTGAGCCTCGTCCTGCCGACGTTCACCACGAGCAGCCCCGGCCCCGCCTTCGCCCCGGCCCAGCTCGCGTTCGCGGCGCTCGCCTCGATCGCGCTGTACGGCCTGTTCGTGCTCACCCAGACCGTGCGGCACCGCGACTACTTCCTGCCCGTGGAGACGGACGAGGATGGCGGAGAGGCCGCCGAACACGCCAGCCCGCCGAGCACGCGGGCCACCGTGGCCAGTCTGGCGCTGCTGCTGAGCGCGCTGGTCGCCGTGGTCGGCCTGGCGAAGGTCGAGTCTCCCGCGATCGAGACGGCCGTGAGCGCGGCGGGCCTCCCGCAGTCGGCCGTGGGCGTCGTGATCGCGCTGCTGGTGCTGCTGCCGGAGACCCTCGCGGCCGTGCGCGCGGCCCGGCGGGCCCGGGTGCAGGTCAGCATGAACCTCGCCTTCGGCTCGGCCATGGCCAGCATCGGGCTCACCATTCCGACGATCGCCGTCGCGTCGTTGTGGATGAAGGGCCCGCTGCTGCTCGGGCTCGGCCCGACGCACATCGTGCTGCTCGGCATCACCGTCGTCGTGGCGACGCTGACCGTGATGCCCGGCCGGGCCCACCTGCTGCAGGCGTGCGTGCACCTCACGCTGTGCGCCGCCTTCCTGCTCCTCGCGGCGAGCCCGTGAGCCCGTACGCCCGTGAGCCCGTGAACAGCGGAGGGCATGTCCTCGAAGGCCGATCGAGCAGGTCTACCGTACGGGCGTGGTGGTCAGCACCCGGAGCAGGATGTCCACCACGTGCTCGGTGCGTTTGCCCACGAAGGCGGGGGTCCACGCGCGGTACCCCATGCCGGCGAGCATGGTCGCGTCGTGCTCGAGAGGGAAGAAGCACAGCGCCACGATGCTGATCAGCAACTGGTCGGGCTCGACTCCCGGACCGGGCGGCGGCGACAGCGCCGCGAGGAACCCGCGCACGCTGCTTTCGTAGGCGGCCGAATGGCGCGGCTCGGTCGCCCGGCCGCTGCGGGTCATCTCGAGGGCGTCGCGCGCCATCAGCTGCACGAACGTGGGGCGCGCGAGCAGGAACCGCAGATAACCGCCGACCAGCACCTCCAGCCCGCGGCGGAGCCCGTCCTCCTCCTTCAGCACGGCCGTCGCCGCCCTGCCCAGCTCCTCCAGCGCGCGGTTGCGCTCCTCGAACAGCCGGTCGATGACCGCCGCGTACAGGGTCGCCTTGTCGCCGAAGAAGTAGCCGGGCAGCGTGCCCGAGACCCCGGCCGCCTTGCCGATCGCGGCCATGCTCGCCCCGTCGTAGCCCTCCCTGGCGAAGACCTGCTCGGCCGCGTCCAGGATCGCCTGCCGGGACCGGTCGGGATCACGACGCCGCACCTTGCCGTCCACGGCCGACCCATCGCGATTCTTGACGGTCACCCGGGCTCTCCTTTCACAGCGGACGGGGGTGCGCGGCCTCGATCACCCTAACGTGCAGAATTTCCGACACAGCCGGTAGGCTATGTATGCTGTTCCTGTTCGAGCAAACAGGAACGGACTCCGCTGCCGGACTCGCTCCGGTCAAAATCACTGATCAACCCAGATGATCACGACCTCACGAGCATGGCCGGCAGGCGTGACTACAACTATCAGACCGAACTGTTAGATCCTCGGAAGGGGACATGAGCGAGCGGCTCACCGGTTCCGGCCCCAGCGAGCGGGCACTGGGCGCACGCCTGACGCGGCTGGAGGACGCACGGCTCCTCGCCGGCGCGGGGAGGTTCCTCGCCGACGTCACCGTGCCGGGGATGACGCACGCGCACTTCCTCCGCTCGCCCCACGCGCACGCGAGGATCGTCTCCATCGACACCAGCGCGGCCCGGTCGCTGCCCGGGGTGCACGCGGTGCTCACCGCGGCCGAGCTTCCGCACCGGCCGCTGGTCGACTCCGTCGCCGTACCCGGGCTGGTGAAGACCCCGCAACCGGCCCTCGCCTCCGACCGGGTGCGCTACGTGGGAGAGCCGGTGGCGATCGTGCTCGCCGGCAGCAGGGCGGTGGCCGAGGACGCGGCGGAGCTGATCCGGGTCGGCTACGCGCCGCTGCCGGCCGCCACCGACCCGCTCGCCGGACAGCACGGCCGGGCCGAGCCGCTCTTCGAGGACATTCCCGGCAACGTGATCTACGCGGGCAGCCGGACGTACGGGAACGTGGACGACGCCTTCGCGTCCGCCGCACACGTCGTCACCGGGCGGTTCACCACCGGCCGCTTCATCGCCGCGCCGATGGAGACCCGCGGCTGCCTGGCGGACTACGACGCGGCCGGCGACCGGCTGACCGTGCACTGCTCCACCCAGTCGCCCCACCTGCTGCGGCGGAAGCTGGCGCACTGCCTGGAGATGGGCGAGGGCCGGATCAGGGTGCTCGTCCCCGACGTCGGCGGCGGCTTCGGCCAGAAGATCCCGGCGGCCCCCGAGGAGATCGCCGTCGCGCTGGCCGCGCGGGCCACCGGCCTTCCGGTGCGGTGGGTGGAGGACCGGCAGGAGAACATCACCGCCGCCCCGCACGCCAAGGACCAGATCGTCGACATGGAGCTGGCGCTGTCGGCGGACGGCGCGTTCGAGGCGGTCCGCGCACGGATCGTCGGCGACTGCGGGGCCTACTCCTTCAACAGCGCGAGCGCGCTCATCGAGTGCTACCTGTCGGCCGGGCTGCTGCCCGGGCCGTACCGGATCCGCAACGTGGCCTGGGAAGTCACCGCGGTGCTGACCAACAAGTCCCCGATCTCCCCGTATCGGGGGGTCGGCTGGACGGCGAGCCACTCCGCGCGGGAGGTCCTGATCGACCGGGCCGCCCGGCTGCTCGGCCGCGACCCGCTCGACCTGCGCAGGCAGAACCTCGTCCGGGAGTTCCCCTACACCTCGGCCACCGGGATGGACTACGACAGCGGGAGCTACGTCGAGTCCCTCGACAAGGCGGCCGGCCTGATCGGCTACACCGGCCTGGAGGAGCGCCGCGCGGCCGCCCGCGAGCGCGGCCGCTACCTGGGCGTCGGCGTCAGCCCGTACGTCGAGCCCAGCGGCTGGGGCACCGCAGGGGCGCTGCAGTCGTCGTGGTCCTTCGCCTCGCACGACCACGTGCGGGTCACCATGGAGCCGTCCGGCGAGGTGACCGTGGCGGTCGGCACGCCGTCCCAGGGGCAGGGGCACGCCACGGTTCTGGCCCAGGTGGTGGCCGGCGTGCTGGGCGTCGACCCGGCGATGGTGACCGTGCTGGCCGACGACACCGCCGCCGTCCCGATCAGCACGGCGGGCACGAGGGCCAGCCGGACCGCCACGGTCATCGGCGGGGCGCTCACCCTGGCCGCCCGCGACCTGCGGGACAAGCTCGCCCGCCTCGCCGCCGGCCTGTTCGAGTGCGACCCCCGCGACCTGGAGTTCGACCAGGGGCACGTCCGGGTCCGCGGCGTGCCGGCACGGAGCGTGCCGCTGGCCGAGCTGGCCGGCCGGGCGCACTTCGATCCCGCCGTGCGCGAGCACCTCCCCGAGCCCGACCTGGTCGCCAACCGCTTCTACGACCCCCCGGCCACCTACTCCAACGGCTGCGTGGCCGTGGTCGTCGAGGTCGATCCGCTCACCGGCGACGTGGCGGTGGTGGACGCCGCGGCCGTGGAGGACTGCGGCACGATGCTCAACCCCCTCATGGTCGAGGGTCAGGTCCTCGGCGCGTTCGTCCAGGGCGTCGGCGGCGCGCTGTACGAGCACGTCCCCTACACCGCCGACGGCGTGCCGCTGGTCACCTCGTTCACCGACTACCTGCTGCCGACCGCCGCCGAGATCCCCCTCGTACGGCTCGGGCACTGTTGCTCGCCGTCTCCGCTCACCGTCAACGGCAGCAAGGGAATGGGCGAGTCCGGAGTGATCGCGACGCCGGCCGCCGTGGCCTGCGCCGTCGCCGACGCGCTCGCCCCCTTCGGCGTCGAGGTGGACCGCACCCCGCTGACGCCCGCCTACGTGTCCGGCCTGCTGCCCCGCCCCTTCTGATCCCCGACAAGGAGACAACGTTGTTCACGATCGAGCCCATGGTCGTCGCCTACGGACCGCACAGGGAGAAGAGCCGCTTCACCTACATGCACAACGCGGGCGTGGCCATCGACATCCCGTACGTGTCCTGGCTGGTGCGCGGCAAGGACCTCAACGTGCTGATCGACGTGGGCTGCAGCGCCCGGGACTACGCCGAGCACATCCGGCCCAAGGACCGCCAGCTCGTGCACGTCGGCCAGGTCTTCGCCGACGTGGTCGACGTCAAGCCGATCACCGAGCACCTGCGCGACCGCGGCCTGGCCCCGCGCGACATCGACTTCGTCGTCCTGTCCCATCTGGACTGGGACCACTGCATGACGATGGACCCGTTCACGGAGAGCACCGTCTACGTGCAGCGCAGGGAGTGGGAGACCACCCCGTCGCACGAGATGTTCGCCACCTCGTTCGCCCCCAAGGAGCACTACGACAAGATCGCCGAGGGGAACCTGGAGCTCCTCGACGGCACGCACAAGATCGCCGAAGGGCTCGAGCTCATCCTGTCCCCCGGGCACACCTTCGGCGGCCAGTCCGCGATCGTCAAGACGAGCGAGGGCACCTTCGTCATCGCCGGCATGTGCGTGCTGAAGGAGAACTTCTACCCCACCGAAGAGCAGCAGGAGCACTTCAAGGTCATCCCGCCGGGCGGCCACACCGACCTGTTCGAGTCGTACGAGACGATGCTCAAGCTCAAGGAGATCGGCGGCGACAACGTGCTGCCGCTGCACATGTCCGAGGCCTGGGACATCACCCGCATCGGGTCCCCGATCGGAGCCTGACCCCCGATGAGACCCGCCGCCTTCGACTACGTGCGCCCGCGTTCGCTGGAGGAGACGCTCGCCCACCTCGCCGGGAATCGGCACGCCCGGGTGCTCGCCGGCGGGCAGAGCCTCGTGCCGCTGCTCAACCGGCGGGCGGCGCGCCCCGGGACGCTGGTCGACATCAACGCCGTCGCCGGCCTGGACGTCCTGCGGTGGGACGACGACGCGCTCCACATCGGCGCCACCGTACGGCAGCGCCGCGTGGAGCTGGACGCGGACGTGCGCGCCCGGATTCCGATCCTCTCCGAGGCGACGGCGTTGATCGGCAGGATCGCCATCCGCAACCGGGGCACGATCGTCGGCAGCCTGACGCACGCCGACCCGTCCGCGGAGCTGCCCGCGGTGGCCGTGGCCTGCCGGGCCGAGGTGAGCATCGCGTCCGCGGCCGGGCTCAGGACGTGTCCCGCCGGCGAGTTCTTCCTCGGGGCGAACCACACGTCGCTGGCCCTGGGCGAGATGGCGATCGGCGTGCGGTTCCCGCTCCCGCCGCCGCGCACCGGCCAGGCGTGGGTGGAGTACAGCCGCAGGCACGCGGACCTGCCGTTGGTGGGCGTCGCCTGCGAGCTGACGCTGACCGCCGGCGGCGTGATCGCGGACGCCGCCCTCGTCTGCGCCGGGGTCGGGCCGCGTCCGTGGCGCGTGCCCGCGGCGGCCTCGCTGATCGGCGCCGCTCCGGAGGCGTCTGCGGAGGCGTCCGCGGCGTCTCCCGAGGCGTTCCGGGCGGTGGCGAGGGCCGCCGCGGTCCAGTGCGAGCCGTACGGCGACGCCCGCACCGACGCCGCGCACCGGCGGCGGCTGGTGTACGCGCTGACGCTGCGGAGCCTGGAGACGGCCTGGTCCCGGGCGGGTGAGCAGCGGTGACCACCGGTCCCGGGGAGCGTGACGAGCGGATTCTCGTCCGGCTGCGCGTCAACGGCGTGGAGCACGCCGTACGGGCCGAGCCGCGCGAGAGCCTCGCCGAGCTGCTGCGCGAGAAGCTGCGGCTCACCGGCACGCATGTCGGATGCGAGCAGGGGGTGTGCGGCGCGTGCACGGTCCTGCTCGACGGCGCGTCGGTGCGGTCCTGCCTGCTGCTGGCCGTCCAGGCGGATGGGCACGAGGTCACCACCGTGGAGGGCCTCGCCTCCGGCGCTTCGGCCTCCCATCCGCTGCGGCGCGCCTTCACCGACAACCACGCCCTGCAGTGCGGGTTCTGCACCCCCGGGGTGCTGATGACGGCGTACGAGCTGCTCAGCACCCGGCGGGGGCTGTCCGAGCGCGACATCCGCGTCGCGCTGTCCGGCAACCTCTGCCGGTGCACCGGCTACCAGGGCATCATCGCCGCCGTACGGCAGGCGGACGAGCAGTGGGAACGCGACGTTCCCGATCAGCAGCACACCGATCAGCAGCGACCCGATCGGCAGTGACCCGGTCAACAGTGACCCGGTCAACAGCGACCCGATCAACAGCACACCGATCGGCAGCACCCCGATCGGCAGCACTAGGAGAAACATGAAGACAAGGCATGGGCTCGCCGCCGCACTCTCCACCGCGGTCCTGGTGGCCGGCTGCTCGGCCGGCGCGGACTCCGGCGGCGGCGAAGCAAAGACGATCAAGGTCGGCACGCTGTTCTCGGTGACGGGCCCGGCGGCGAACGTCGGCGACAAGATGCGCAAGGGCATCGAGCTCGCCATCGACCAGATCAACCAGCGGGGCGGCATCGACGGCAAGAAGATCGAGTGGAAGTTCTACGACCCGGCCGGCGACACGGCGACGGCGGTGTCGCAGACCCGCAAGCTGCTGACCAGTGACAAGGTCGACGTCGTGGTCGGCGGCGGCAGCGCCAGCGGCATCGCGCTGGCCATGGCGCAGCTCACCGAACCGGCGAAGAAGCTGTTCGTCGCCACCGAGGGCGCCCGCAACATCGTGCAGCCGGAAAGCGCGCACGCGCTGACGTTCAAGGCGACCTTCAACGACACCGTCGTCATCCAGAAGATCATCGAGTTCTGGAGGGCCAAGGGCGTCTCGCGGGTCGCGATGCTGCCCGACACCACGGGCTTCGGGCAGTCGGCGCTGGAGGTGGCCAAGCAGGAGGTCCCCGCGGCCGGCATCAAGATGGACGTCGCGTCCTTCGACACGGGCACCAACGACTTCACCCCCACGCTCGGCAAGCTCGCGGCCGGCAAGCCCCAGGCCTACCTCGCCTGGACCACCGACAGCTCGGGCGTCGCCTTCATCAAGAACGCGCGGGCGCTGGTGCGCGACGACTCGGTGCTGATCCAGCACGGCCACGGCTTCGTGGACGACAGGTACATGCGGCAGGCGGGGGAGGCGAGCGTCGGCACCGTGCTGGCCTCCCCCAAGCTCCCCGTCTACGACCTGCTGCCCGACTCCGACCCGCAGAAGAAGACGATCGGCGACTTCGTCACGGCCTACCAGGCGAAGTACCAGGAGCAGCCCAACGTCTACGCGGGCCAGGCGTACGACGCCATGATGATCACCGCCGAGGCCATCGAGAAGGCGGGCACCACCGACGGCCCGGCGCTGGCCAAGGCGCTGGAGAACCTGGGCGAGTACGTCGGCCTCACCGGCGTGTTCCGGTACAGCGCCCAGGACCACAGCGGCCTCGCCTCCGACGGCGTGACGATGATCAAGTGGGATGGCACGCGCTTCGTGCCCGCCGGGAGCTAGGTCGTGTCCGGCGTGGTTCGCCCGAGCGGAGACCTGGCGGGGGGCCGGACGACCCGGCCCCCGCTCTCCCGCGCCGGGTGGGAGGCCCGGTGGGAGGCCCGGTGACCCTGCTGCTCCAGGTCCTGTTCGCCGGGCTCAGCGTGGGCGCGGTGTACGCGCTGGTGGCCGTGGGCTTCGGCGTGGTCGCCAACGGCACCGGCGCGGTGAACTTCGTGCAGGGCGAGTTCGTCATGCTGGGCGGCGTCATGGCCGGGATCGTCAACGAGTGGCTGCGACCGCCGCTGGTCGTGAGCCTGCTCGCCGCCCTGGCCGTCGGAGTGGCGGCCGGCCTGCTGACGGAGCTGGCGGCCGGTCGTTTCTCCCGCTCCCACAACGCCGACGTGATCACCCTCGCGACGATCGGGCTGACGTTGGTGATCAAGGCGGTGGTCCTGCTGGCCACCGGCGCGCGCACCTACCAGCTTCCCCACTTCCTCGGGGAGGCGCCGCTGCACGTCGCCGGAGCGGTCGTCGACACCCAGGCGCTGTGGAACCTCGCGGTCGTCGTGGTGGTCGCCGCGGCGCTGTCGGCGTTCTTCCGGCGCACCCGCCGGGGCACGATCCTGCGGGCCGCCGCCGACGACCCCGAGATGGTCGCCTCCCTTGGCGTGCCGTTCCGTACGACCGCCCGCTGGGCGTTCGTGCTCGCCGGGGTGCTGGGCGCGCTCGCCGGGGTCGGCCTCGCACCGCTGTCGGTGATGTCCTACGACTCGGGGACCCTGCTCGGGCTCAAGGGGTTCGCCGCCGCGATGCTCGGCGGGCTGGGCAACCTCTACGGCGCCCTGGCCGGCGGGCTGCTGCTCGGGCTGACCGAGGCCGTGGTCGCCGGGTACGGCTCGGCCACCTACAGCGACGCGGTCGCGTTCGTCGTCCTGCTGATCGTGCTGTTCACCCGGCCCACCGGCCTGTTCGCGCAGCGGAAGGCGGTGCGCGTCTGATGGCCGTCTCGCGTGTCCTGTCGCCGCCGGTGGCGACCGGCGTCCTGCTCGTGGCCCTCCCTCTGGTGTTCGTCTCCGACTACGCGCACTCGGTGCTGGTGCAGTTCTGCGTCATGCTGCTCCTGCTCACGGGGCTCGACTTCATCAACGGCCACGCCCGGATGATCTCCCTGGCGCAGGCGGGCCTCTACGGCCTCGGCGCCTACACGGCGGGCATCCTCAGCGCGCGCTCGATCCTGCCGCCGGTCCTGGCCTTCGTGTGCGCGCCGCTGCTGGTCACCGTGGTCGCGCTGCTGATCGGGTCGGCGTCGCTGCGGCTGCGGGCCACGTACTTCACGATGGCCACCCTCGCGGCGGGCTACGTGCTCTATCTGCTGTTCGGCCGGCTGACCTGGCTGACCGGCGGGCCCAACGGCCTGCTCGGCATCCCGCCGCTCGGCGAGGCCGTGAGCGGGACCACCGCGATGTACGTCCTGGCCGCCGCGCTCGCCTTCCTCGGCGTGCTCGTGGCGCACAACGTGGCGTCCTCGCGGGCGGGCCGGGCGCTGCGGGCGCTCGGGTCCTCCGAGCCCGCCGCCGTGGCGAGCGGGGTGCCCGCCTACCGGCTGAGGCTGTTCGCCTTCGGCCTCAGCGGCTGCTACGCGGGGGTGGCCGGAGCCCTGCAGACGTTCCACGACACCTTCGTCAGCCCCTCGTCCTTCGGCTTCTTCACAGCGGTGCTGTTCGTCGTGGGCCTGACCGTCGGCGGCGCGGGCCGTCCCACCGGCCCGCTGATCGGCGCGGCGCTGCTGACCGGCCTGTCCCAGCTCGGCACCGAGTACGCCGGGTTTGAGTCGCTGATCGTGGGCGTGGTGTTCCTGGTGGCCGTCCAGGCGTTCCCCGACGGCGTCGGCGGCCTGACCGCGCGCCTGGCGCCGAGGAGGGCCCGATGAGCGAAGGACTGGTGATCACGGGGGTCTCCAAGAGCTTCGGCGGGGTCAGCGTGCTGAACGACGTCAGCCTGACCGTGCGGCCGGCCATGGTGACCGCGTTGATCGGCCCCAACGGAGCCGGCAAGAGCACCCTGGCCAACATCGTCTCCGGCTTCGAACGCCCCGACCGGGGCAGGATCGAGGTGGCCGGCCGCGACCTCACCGGACAGCGTCCGGAGCTGCGCGCCTCGGCAGGGCTGGCCCGCACCTTCCAGAACCTGGAGATCTTCAAGGGCCTCACGGTGCTGGAGAACGTCATGATGGGCGCGTACGGCCGGGGCGGCAGCGGGCTGGTCGGCGCCCTGCTCGCGCCGCCGGGCGCGCGGCGGGAGGAACGGCGGCTGCGCACGGCCGCCCGCGAGCTGCTGGAGCGGTTCGGCCTGGCCGACTCGGCCGACGTGCCGGTGGAGTCCCTGCCCTTCGGCCAGGCCAAGCTCCTGGAGCTGGCCAGGGTACTCGCCCTCGACCCCCACGTGGTCGTGCTCGACGAGCCGGCCGCCGGGCTGCCCGCGACCAGCGCGCGGATGGTGGGCGAGCAGGTGACCCGCATGGCGCGGGCGGGCGTGGCCGTGCTGCTCATCGAGCACAACATGCAGCTCGTCATGGAGGTCTCCGACCACATCGCGGTGCTCGACCACGGCGAGCTGCTGACGGTGGGCGACCCGGCGGAGGTACGCGCCGATCCCCGCGTCATCGAGGCGTACCTGGGAGAGGGGACACCATGACGGCCGCGCTCACCATCCGCGACCTGCGTGTCGCCTACGGCCGCATCGAGGTGGTCCACGGCGTCTCGTTCGAGGCCGCCACCGGCCGGGTCACCTGCCTGCTGGGAGCCAACGGCGCGGGCAAGACCACCACCATCCGGGGCCTGCTCGGGCTGCAGGCGGACCGCTCCGGCGTGGTGAAGGTCGGCGACACCGACGTGAGCAGGCACGAGGCGCACAAGATGGCCGGGTTCGGCATCGCGTACGTGCCCGAGGGGCGGCGCGTCTTCGCCCGGCTGTCGGTCCGCGACAACCTGCGCATGGGAGCGGCGACCCGCCCCCGGAGCTGGCGGAGCGACGACGAGCTGGACCGGGTGCTCGGCACCTTCCCGGAGCTCGCCGGCCGGCTGGACGCCCCGGCCGGGCTGCTGTCCGGCGGCCAGCAGCAGATGCTCGCCATCGGCCGGGCGCTCATGGCCCGGCCGACCCTGCTCATCCTCGACGAGCCGTCGATGGGCCTGTCGCCCAAGCTCGTCACGCGGATCTACCAGGCGCTGGCCCGGCTGCGCGACGAGGGCCACACCATCCTGCTGGTCGAGCAGAACGCCAAGCTCGCGCTGGACCTCGCCGACCACGCCTACGTGCTGGAGACCGGCCGCATCGCCGAATCCGGCCCGGCCGCCGACCTGTCCTCCTCCACTCGCGTCCGCGACATCTATCTCGGCACAAAGGAGCAATCATGACGTTCATCGGCACCGCCGAGCTCGCGGCCCGGCTGACCGACCCGGGTGTCCGGATCGTCGACGTACGGTGGCGGCTCGACGACCCGGAGGCGGGTGCGCGCGCCTACGCGGACGGCCACATCCCCGGCGCCGTCTACCTGAGCTGGCTGCGCGACCTGTCGGACGAGGACGACCCGGTCGAGGGCCAGCTCGCCACGCCGGAGGCGTTCGCCCGCGTGCTCGGGGCCGCGGGCATCGGGCCGGACACGACCGTGGTCGCCTACGACGACGGCACGATCTACATGGCGGCACGGCTGGTGTGGGCGCTTCGCCAGTACGGGCACGCCGACGCCCACGTCCTCGACGGCGGGCTGCCCGCGTGGCTGCGCGAGGACCGGCCGGTCACCGCCGAGGTGCCCGCGCCCGAGCCTCGTACGTACCCCGTGCCCGGACCCCGGGACCTGCGGGTCACCAAGCACGACGTGCTCGCGGCCCTCGGCACGGGGGACGTCACGATCGCCGACTGCCGGATGGACGAGACCTACCGGGCGGCCGGCGCCCACATCCCCGGCGCGGTCAGGTTCCCGGCGCCGGCCCTCTTCGCCGAAGGCGGCCTCCTGCGCGCCCCGTCCGAGATCGCGGAGCTCGCCGAGCGGGCCGGCATCGTACGGGACCGGCCCACGATCCTCTACTGCGGCGGCGGGGTCTCCGCCAGCGCCGCCTTCCTGGCCCTCCGCGAGATCGGGTTCGATCGGCTCACCGTCTACGACGGCTCGTGGTCGGAGTGGAGCGCCGATCCCGCCACTCCGAAGGAGAGCCACTCCGCCTGATCGCGAGGTCCGTACGGCCGGGGCAGGACAACGCCGCGGCGGCGTTCTCACCGCGTGGTGAGTCCTCGAAGGTCCCCGGTGCGGTCAGCCGGGCCCGACGACCGGGCGGTGCGGGCGTACGCCGGCCTTCCGTACGGGCAGGCGGTAGGTCTCGCCGCGCATGAGGTAGTGGACCATGTGCGACAGCCCCGCTCGCCGGACGTGCTGCTGGAAGTCCTTGAGCGGGGAGGCGAACGCCGCGTAGTCGTCGTAGTGGACGGGCAGGGCCGACTCCGGCTGCATCAGCCCGAGCCACTCCACCCCCTGGGCGCCGTCCATGGTCACGGTGACGCCGAGGATCCGCGTGCCGCCGAGGTGCAGGATGCCGACGTCGATGTCGGGGAAGCGGCGCGGGATCTCCGACAGGCACTCGTCCATGATCGTGTCGCCGCTGATGTGCAGGCGCAGATCGACCTCGCCCGCGTGCGCGAAGTCGAGCACACTTCCCATCACCGGCGGCATCATCGAGTTCACCGGGCCCGGCGCGTGCCGGGCGGGCGTGGCCGTCACGGTGAGCGTGCCGTCCCCGTGGCGCTCGTGGTGATACTCCCACGGCTCCAGGCCGATGGCGCGGACGAAACCCTGGCGGCGCAGCCGGGCCGCCGCGTGTCGGGTGGTGACGATCGGCAGGTCCTTGTCGAGGCCTTTCCTGGCGATCCTGTCCCAGTGGTCGCCGTGCATGTGCGACAGCACGACCAGGTCCAGCGGCGGGAGCTCCGTGATCTCCATCGCCGGCTCCGTACGGCGACGGGTGCTCAGCCCCCAGCCGAGATGGGCCCGCTGCCCCTGGTGCAGGAAGTTCGGATCCGTCAGCACGGTGAAACCGTGAGAACGGATGATCATGGTGGCGTTTCCCACGAAGAACACGGTCGCGTCCGCTGGATCGGGCATGACGCCTCCCCTCTCCCAGGCTTCCAGGCTACGTAAACCACCACAAATCACCCGAAAGCGGGGTGAGGTTAGCTAGTCGATGTCGAGCGAGAATCCGAGCTGGCAGTACAGCTCCAGCAGGTCGAAATAGTGCCGATGGGTGGCCACGAGGCCGTTCTTCGTGTGGAACACCCCGCAGCCGCGCAGGGTGATCCGCCGGCCGCTCGCGTCCGCGACGACGTCCGGCAGCGCGATGGTGCCGGTGTGCGTGCCCGTCATCATCCACTCGTTGAAGCCGGGCTCGGCGTACTCCACCCTGTTCCAGACCGTCATGGCCAGGTCGACGAAGCCCCCGAACAGGTCCTTCCAGTAGCCGATGATCCGATCGCGCCCCTCGCACATGCTCAGAGGGGTGACCAGGACGGCATGCCGGTCGTAGCACGCCGCCAGCCGGTCGAGGTCATGCGCGTTCACCGCGTCCAGCACGCGGTCGGCGAGCTGTCGGCCGTAAGGCATGACGGATCACTCCCCCAGGGCCCCAGGGCGTACACCCCACGGTAACCCCGCCTTGGCAAAGGCCGTCCACAGGGGACGCAACGCCGCCGGACGCGGCACCTGGCCTCACGCGGGCCGGGCCCGTACGGCACGGGCCAGGGCGACGGCGCTCACCGCGCCGGCGGCCGCGGCCAGCGCCAGCCACCAGGCGGTCGCGCCCATGGCCTCCGGACGCGGCGGATCGGCCAGGGCGAGGAACACCGCACCGAACACCGCAACCCCGCTGAGCTGGCCGAACTGCATGGTCGTCGTCAGCAGGCCACTCGCGTCGGCGGCGCGGGCGGGCGGCACGTGGACCAGGGCGTGGGTGAGCAGGCTGGTCGAGACGCCCAGCCCCGCGCCGAGCACCACCAGCGCGGCCCACATCACCGGGTCGCCGGTCGCCGAGACGGCCAGGGCCGCGGTGCCGACGACGCTGAGCGCCAGCCCGGCCGGTGGCAGCAGGTGGTGGATCCGCCCCGGAAGCCTGCGCCAGTGAAAACTGCCCAGCCCGAACGCCGCGGCCATGGGCAGGAACGTGAGCCCGGCACGCAGCGGGCTCTCCCCGAGCACGCCCTGCAGATGCAGGGCGAAGGTGAACAGGAACCCGCCATAGGCGACCATCAGGGCCAGCAGCGTCGTCAGCCCCGAGGGCATGCCGGTCGCCCGCAGCACGTCCAGGTTCAGCAGCGGGTCGCCGCCGCGGGCCGCCGTACGGCGCTGCGCCACGACGAACACGGCGGCGAGCACCACCCCCGCGGCCATCGACGCGTACGTCCACAGGGGCCACCCGGCCTCCCGGCCCAGCACGAGCGGGAGCACGACCAGCAGCGTGGCGGGCAGCGCGAGCGCGAGGCCCCGCAGGTCGAGCCGGCGCGAGCCGCGCGGCCGGTCCGGCGGCGCGTCCGCGGGCACCAGCCGGGGCACCACGACCGTCAGCACGACGCCCACGGGCACGTTCACGAGGAACACCGGCCGCCAGCCGGTGCCGGCCAGGTCGGCGCCGACCAGCACCCCGCCCAGCGCCAGCCCGACGACCGAACCGGCCGAGAGCACCGCGGTGTACGCGCTCAGCGCGGTGGCCCTGGCCCTGCCCGTGAACCTGGTCTGGATCACACTCATGATCTGCGGGACCATGACCGCCGCCGCGGCCCCCTGGACGAACCTGAAGACGATCAGCGTCCCGGCATCGGGCGCGAGCCCGCACAGCAGCGAGCCCGCGGTGAATCCGGCGACCCCGATCACGTACATGCGGCGCCTGCCGTACAGCTCGCCGAGCCGGGCGCCGGTGATGAGCAGGGTCGCGTACGCGATGATGTAGCCGCCCACGACCAGTTGCAGCGCGGCGCCGGACGCCCCCAGGTCGGCGCCGATCCTGGGGATCGCCACGTTGACGATGTAGAGGTCCAGCAGCCCCATGAACTGGCCGGCGAGCAGCACCGCCAGCATCGGCCAGGGCCGCCCGGCACGGGGCGGCGCGGGGCGGACGGTATGGCTGGTTGTCACGTCGTGTCCTTCCGCAGTGGGTTCACCGGTACGTACCGGGGCCGGCCGGAAAACTCATCGGCGACCGATGAGTCCGGCGCGGCGAGGCGGTAGATACCGGTGACGGCCACGCGACGCGGGAGAACACATGTGGAGTGACGAGGAGTTCGAGCAGATCACCGGGCCCTACCGGCGTGAGCTGATGACGCACTGCTATCGGATGCTCGGCTCGGTGCACGACGCGGAGGACCTGCTGCAGGAGGTCATGCTGCGGGCGTGGCGGGCGTCCGGCGACTACGACGAGCGGCGGGCCTCCCCGCGCACCTGGCTCTACCGCATCGCGACGAACGCCTGCCTCACGGCGCTCGAACAGCGCGGGCGCAGGGCCCTGCCGTCCGGCCTCACCGGCCCGAGCGACGACCCGGAGGCGGGACCGCAGCGGCGGCTGCCCGAGGTGACCTGGCTGGAGCCCGTTCCCGACGCGCTGGTGGACCCCGCCGCGCTCGTCGCGTCGCGGGGCGGGGTCCGGCTGGCGTTCGTCGCGGCCCTGCAGCATCTGCCGCCACGGCAGCGGGCGGTGCTCATCCTGCGCGAGGTGCTGGCCTGGCGGGCGAGCGAGGTCGCCGGCCTGCTGGAGACCTCGGTCGCCGCGGTCAACAGCGCCCTGCAGCGCGCCCGCGCCCAGCTCGACCGGGTGGCGCCCGCCGAGGACGACCTGGTCGAGCCGGACGACCCGGCCTGCCGCGACCTGCTCGACCGCTACGTCGCGGCGTTCGAGAAGGCCGACGTCGAGGCCCTGGAGCGGCTGCTGCGGGAGGACGCCGTGCTGGAGATGCCGCCGTTCCTGTCGTGGTTCGCCGGGCGGGAGATGTTCGGCGACTTCATCCGCTGGGTCTGCGCCGCCCGGGGCCCCTGGCGAATGGTGCCGACCCGCGCCAACGGACAGCCTGCGCTCGCGGCCTACGTGGACGGCGGCGACGGCGTCTTCCGGGCCCACTCGCTCCAGGTGCTCACGATCTACGGGGACCGCGTCGCGCGCAACGTCGTGTTCGGCGACCCCGCCCTGTTCGCCGTCTTCTCGCTGCCGCCCATGGTCTAGCGACGTCTCCCGAGGCAGGAGAGGAGCGCCTCGCGCATCTCGGATCGGGTCCTGATCCGTGCCGCGATGACGCCGTCGGGACGGACGAGCAGTGCGCCCGGGTCCCACACCGCGTCCCACCGTTCGCGGTGGGCGGGGTCGACGACGCCGGGGTCGACGGGAACTGCGGCCACGGGAACTGCGGCCACGGGAACGGCGGCGACGAGCTCACGGAGCTCATCGAGGCGGGCCGCGAGATCGCGGACGACCGGCTCCGTGCTGCGGCCGACGAGGCTGAAGCGGGTGGGATCGAGGAGGTCGAGCGTGCTGCGGCCGTCGCCGAGGCGCACATGCGGCATCCGGGTGCCCGGCCGGCCACTCGGCCGGGCGGGGTCCTCGACCGGGGCGCCGCCGTCGTGCCCGTAGTCGTGCCCGTATCGGAAGCCGAGCGCGAGCGCGACGGCGTCGATCTGCTCCGGTGGCGGCGCCTGTCCGGGCCTCTTGCGGGAACGCAGGAGCGCCTGGGCGACGGTCAGCTCGGCGATCGGCCGCCGTTCCGGCTCGTAGGTGTCCAGCAGCGTCTCGGCTGCATCGCCACGGCACACGGCGGCGATCTTCCAGGCGAGGTTGTGGGCGTCCTGCACTCCGGTGTTGCCGCCGAAGCCGCCGTAGGGCGGCATCACGTGGATCGCGTCTCCGACGAGGAACACCGGGCCTGCGCGGAAACGGCCGGCGACGTAGGCGCCGGTCGTCCACCGCGCGGTGTCCTCCATCACCGGACGCAGGTGGGGCAGGCCCGTCGCCGCCCGGATGACCTCGACGAGCCGGTCGTCCAGCTCGCCGGGCTCCAGCGCGGCCCATCCCGGCCGGAGGTAGGTGCCGAGCTGCCAGGAACGGTCGTCCTTGGTGCCGCGGGCGAACAGGAACGCGCCGGCGTCGCGACACATGATCGCGTTGACCTCCCGCCCGCGCAGGGCCGGTGCCAGATCGGCGCGGAAGACCACGCTGACCGACTCCCCCTTGATCTCCTCGCCGCGCAGCGCGATGCCGAGCCGGGCGCGGATGCCGCTGCGGGCGCCGTCCGCGGCGACGAGGAACCGGGCGCGTACGAACCTCTCCTCGCCGTCCTCCCCACGCAAACCGACCGTCACCTGGTCGGCGGTGATGTCCGTCAGGACGGCCGTGGTGCGGAACCGGACCTCCGCTCCCAGCTCTCGCGCGCGTCGCAGCAGGATCGGTTCGAGACGCTGCTGGTCGCACGAGTACGGCACGGTGGGGCTCAGGCCCGCCGCCTCGACCTCGTCGGCCGGGGGCGCGATCCACGTTGCCCACTCTCCCGCCAGGGTCTCGGCGTTCTCGAACCCGCTGTTCGCCTCGCCCGCCGCGCGGACCTCCGCCTCGATGCCCAGGGTGCGATAAAGCTCCATCGACCGGACGTTCACCAGCCGCGCCTTCGGATGCACCGAGGTGCCCGGGTGCCGGTCGACGGCCAGCACCCGCACCCCCTGCCGGGCCAGGAACGCGGTCGCCGCCAGGCCCGCCAGGCCCGCGCCCACGACGATCACATCGACGTCGCTCATGACGACGTCCGCCACGCGTTCGGCTTCCGCTCCGCGGCCGGGCGGGCGGGCGCGTCCGAGGCCAGCGAGGTCACCAGACGATCGAGCTGGTCGGCGAAACGGCGGATCTCCTCCGGCTCCCAGCCGGTGAGATGCGCCGAGAACCGTGCGGTCATCTCGGCCTGGAACCGCGCGCGCTCCCGGCGCCCGGCGTCGGTCACCTCGATCGCGTACGACCGTCCGTCCGAGGCGTCGCCGACGCGATGCACGAACCCGAGCCGTTCCAGCTCCGCGACCGCCCGTGTCACCGACTGCGGTGGAACATCCAGCTCCGCCGCCGCCGCGCTCGGCCGCACACCGCCCTGCGCCGCGAGATTCAACAGGCCGAGAGCCACGGGCCCCGGTTCGGAGGCCGCCGCAGCTCGCCGCTGTATCTGGGCCGCCCGATGCAACGCCCGTACGATCGTCCAGACCGAACTAGTTACTTCCATGAAGGAAGTATATGCCGCGACGGGATCGGGCCACCGGCCCTGTCAGCCGGTCTGGCCAAGGAAGGCCGTGACCTCGCTCTAACCGAGGAAGGCCGTGACCTCGCGGACGAAGGCGTCGGGGGCGGTCTCGTGCACCAGATGCCCGGCCGGGATCGTGACGTGCACGGCGCCGGGGATGCGGCGGGCCATCTCGGCGACCCGGTCCTGCGGGATGTGGCTGTCCTGCCCGCCGCCGATCACGAGCGTGCGGGCGGTGATCCGGCCCAGCCGCTCCAGCCAGGCCGGGTCGGGCTCGTCGATCTGGGGCCTGATCGCCTCGACCATGGCCCAGTCGAACGACAGCGGCCCCTCCGGCCGTACGAGCGGGGGCGGGACACGCGGCACCGGGAGCGGGACGTCCTCCAGGACCAGTGTCCGCACCCGGCCCGGCCGCTCCGCCGCGAGCAGGTAGGCGACGACGCCGCCCATGGAGTGCCCGATCACGTCGACCGGGTCGAGCGACAGCGCGTCGAGGAAGGCGAGGACGTCGTCGCGCATGAGTTCCAGGCCGTAGTCCCCCGGCCAGTCGCTGGCGCCGTGACCGCGCAGGTCCAGGGCGTACACGTGCCGGCCGACGGCCAGCGCGCCGGCCACACCGTCCCAGCCGGCCATGCCCTCGCCCAGACCGTGCAGCAGGATCAGCGGCGGGGCGCCGTCCGGACCGTACGTCCGGTACGCGATCCCGATGCCGTTGGTCTTCACCCTCGCGCTCGCCACTTTGCGACGATAACCCCCGGTAAACCCCTATGGGAGCAACGGGCACAGCAAGTAGCATGTCGCCGAAAACGGGATCACCGTTGATCGTCGGCCGATCCCGCTTGCCGGGTGGCCGGAAGGCTGCTCGTACGCGGGAGGTCAGGTGTCCGCACTGCGGCGCGAGTTCTGGGCGCCGGTCGCGCTCTCCTATGCCACCTTCATCCTCGTCGGCCTGAGCTCCGGCGTGGGCGGGGTGCTGCTGCCGGCGCAGATCGACGACTACGGCCTCGACAAGGCCACGATCGGCACCCAGTTCTTCGCCTTCTCCGCCGGGTTCATGCTGTCGGGCTCGACCGCGGGCCCGCTGATCCACCGCCTCGGCATCCGGGCCTCGCTCCTCCTCGGCGGCGGCACGTTCGCACTGGCCGGTCTCCTCACCGCCGTGCGCCCGCCGTTCCTGGCCTTCCTGGTGATCCAGATCGTGGCCGGATATGGCACCGGCATCTTCGAATCGGTGCTGAACTCCTACCTGACCGACCTGCCCGGGGCGACGACGCTGCTCAACCGCCTGCACGCGTTCTTCGGCGTCGGCGCGCTGCTCGGGCCGCTGCTGGCCACCTGGATCCTGACCTTCCTGCCCTGGACGGCCGTGTGGCTGGTGCTGGCCCTGGTCTGCCTGCCGCTGCTGATCGGCTTCTATCTGACCCTGCCCGCCCGCGAGGCCCCGCCGCCCGCGACCGCCGAGGAGCACGCGGAGCGCTCCGGCCTGCTGGCCACCGCCTCACGGCAGCCCGCCGTCCTGCTGGGCGCGGTGTTCCTCGCCGTGTACGTCGGCCTGGAGATCAGCGTCGGCAACTGGGGATTCAGCTTCCTGGTCGACGAGCACGGGCAGAGCGGCCTGCTGGCCGGATACACCGTCTCCGGGTATTGGCTCGGGCTCACCCTGGGCCGCTTCCTGATCAGCCCGATCGCCACCCGGCTCGGCATGACCGCGACCGGGATGACCTTCCTCTGCCTGGCCGGGGTCACGCTCAGCACGACGCTGGCCTGGCTCGTGCCGGGCGCCGTGATGGCCAGCGTCAGCTTCGTGCTGCTCGGCTTCTGGCTCGGGCCGATCTTCCCCACGACGATGGCCGTGGCGCCCCGGCTCACCGTGGCCCGGCTGGTGCCCACCGCCATCGGGCTGATCAACGGGGTGTCGGTGATCGGCGGCGCGGTGTTCCCGTGGCTCGCCGGGGCGATCGCCCAGGGGATCGGCGCCTGGACGCTGCCGCCCTTCGCCGTGGCGCTGGCCCTGCTGCAACTGGTCATCTGGTGGCTGGTGACCACCCGCATGACCCCGGCCGCGAGCACCGCCGCCTCCTCCTCTAGCTAGCGCCGGCGGCGGGACCTGGTCAGTTCGAACGCCGCGACCGTGGCGAGGCCGTATCCGAGGTGGGGGAGCAGGTCGGACATCCAGCCGCCGACGCCCCACTCGCGCGGGTCGGTGAGCCCGAGCGCGGTCATCGGCGCGCTGCCCGCGACCGCCGCCGCCATGCCCACCCCGGTCGCCGCGGCCGGGAGGCTGACCCTCCGCCGTACGGCGTGGCGGAACAGGCCGTAGGCGAGGCCCACACCGACGCCGGTGAGGATGCCGAGCATGGGCCCGAGCCCCTGCTCCCGGTTGCGGGCGTCCTCCTCCTCGCCGAGGCCGACGTGGAGCCGCTCGCTGACGGCGCCGGCCGCCTGCTCCGGCAGCGAGCTCGCCGGACGGGCGCGCACCGCCATGTCCAGATAGGTGATCGCGTTGAGCACGGTCGTCCCGGCCGCTCCCGCGACCGCTCCCGCCGCCATGTCTCGATAAATGCTCATAGCGGTCGCCTAACCGGGCCGGGCCGCCCCAAACGGCACGCGCCCGCGCGACGTTCAAGGGGCGATATAGGCTCGTCCGGGTGACGGTAAACGACACTCCGGGGGACGGAATGGACCGACAGCTCACCCTCATGGCCGTGCACGCGCACCCCGACGACGAGGTGATCGGCACCGGCGGGATCCTCGCGAAATACACCGCCGAAGGGATCCGTACGGTCCTGGTGACGTGCACCAACGGCGAGCAGGGGGACGGCCCGGGCGGGGTGAAGCCGGGCGAGCCCGGTCACGACGATGCCGCCGTCGCCGAGCGGCGGCTGGCCGAGCTGCACGAGTCGATCGCCCACCTGGGGATCGACCACCTGGAACTGCTGGGCTACCGCGACTCCGGCATGGACGGCTGGGACGGCAACGGCCACCCCGACGCGTTCGCGAACGTCCCGGTCGAGACGGCCGCCGCCAGGCTCGCCACGCTGATGGAGCACTACCGCCCTCAGGTCGTAGTCACCTATGACGAGAACGGCAACTACGGGCACCCCGACCACATCCAGGCCCACCGCATCGCGGTCGCGGCGGCCGAGAAGACCGGTATTCCGGACAAGTTCTACTACGCCGCCGTGCCGCGTGAGGGCATCCGGCAGATGTTCGAGTTCATGCGAGCCAACGGCATGGCGCCGGACGACTTCGAGCTCCCCGACGACTTCGGCACGCCCGACGAGCTCATCACCAGCGTCGTGGACGTCTCGCCGTACGTGGAGAACAAGCTGAAGGCGCTGGCGGCCCACGCGAGCCAGGGCGACAACATCCCCTTCCTGAAGATGCCGCCGGAGGCCCAGCACCAGGCGTTCTCACGCGAGTACTTCATCCGGACGACGTCCCGGGTGGCCGCCCCCGACAAGGAGGACGACCTGTTCGCCGGCCTGCGCGACTGAGCGCTCAGCTCGGGACGCCCTCGCGCATGAGTGCGACCTACCCCTCCTCCAGCGACGGCCGGACCGGGACCGCCGCTGGGTCCGGCCCGTCCTGGCTGACCACGCGGTAGCGCGTGCCGTCGGGCCCGCCGACCGCCGACACGACCACGCCGGTGGCCGGGGGCGTCCCGCGAGTGACGACCTCCCACGTCGCGCCCTGGGCACGGTCGACGATGCCGGTCACCGGGTCGGTGAACATCACACGGCCCGCCGCCATGACGGCGACCTGCCGCAACAGCTCCGGATCCGTCGAGTCCATCGTGATTGGGTACTGTCCGGACGCCGGGGTTCACGGCAAATCGGGGTAATTGACATCACAGTGCACCGGCGCGGCACAGGGGGAACCGCGTGGGCTGCGGTGAGTGAAGTGTGCCTGGCTCGGCAACGGCACCGGCCCTTACGCTTACGGCGAGAACAGAGGGGAGTATCCCTTCGCGACGGCCTCGTCATTACGGCGTGAGCGCCCGGGGCCGCCGGTCCGGCCACAGGATGGGCGGGAGAGACCTCTGGTCAGCTTCGCGCTGCCCGGGAGGCCGTTCGTGACCGAGTTCTTCAAAACCGTGGGCATGGGGGCGTCGATCGTGCCCGTCGCCGTCGCCGTGGTCGTCGTGGCCGCCGGTCTGACCGCTATCTGGGCACCGTCGGCCAAGCGTCAGACCCGCGCGGTCCAGGTACTGAAGATCGTCCTGCGGGTCCCTTCCCCCACGCGACGGTCGCAGGTGCAGACCCCGCCGAAGACCACGGACCTGGGCGAGTTGCCGCCGTTTCCCGGACGGGAGAAGTGACAGTTGGACGCCTCGCGCCGGGGCCGCGAAGTCCCCCGCGGCGGTTTCGCCGGCCGGCCCTTCAGCGATGCCCGAGAAGGCGCCGGCCCAGGGCTTCGGCGGCCTCGCGCAGTTCGGGTGACCCGACAATGCGGAAGGGCGCCCGGATCGCGGTGAGCTGCCGGACGTACCAGTCCGGTTCGTCCGTGCTGCCCACCAGGCGCGTGGTGGTCGCGTCGATCGGCTCGCGGTGGCCCAGGCTGCGCGGGATCCACTCGGCCACGGCCTCGGCGGGCGCGTCGACGACGACCTCCACCTGGTGCCGCCACCCCGCCGACAGATGGTCTTCCAGCATCTCCGCCGGGTCGAGATCGGCCGGAGGGCCGGCCGGCACGTCGAGCACCTCGACGTCCGCCACCTTGTCCACCCGCAGCACCCTGCGGGCGTGCTTCGTGTGCGACCAGCACAGCAGATACCACCGGCCGCGGCGTACGACGACGGCCCACGGATCGACCTCCATGACCCGCTCGTCTCCCGGGCGGATGCGATATCCGAGCCGCAGCCGGCGGCGCCCCGCGCAGGCCTGGACGAGGGCGGCGGTGGTCTCCGGGCTGGGCGGTCTGGCCCCGGGCTCGGGGTGTCTCGTGCTCAGGCTCCGTACGGCCGCGGCCGGCCCCGCGACCGCCTCGGGAAGCACCCGCAGGATCTTGCCGAGCGCGCCGCCCACGGGATCGGCCGCGTCCGCCGAGTCGTGGTGACCGTCGAGCACGGCCATCACCAGCCCGAGCGCCTCGGCCTGCGTGAACATCAGGGGCGGCAGCCGGAGCCCCCGGCCGATGCGGTATCCCCCGTAGGGGCCGCGTTCGGACTCCACGGGGATGCCCGCCTCACGCAGGATGCCGACGTAACGCCGGGCGGCCCGCTCCGAGACGCCGAGCCGCCCGGCCAGCCGTTCCGCCGTGATGCCGGGACTGCTCTGGATCAGTTCGAGGAGCAGGAGCGCCCGCGCCGTCGGGCTCTCGTCGTGCGTCATTCGGCAAACCCGCCATATTCCGGAAGTGGATCGTCCGGAATGCACCGTAGCCTGTGCCGCATGACCGAAAACGTCCTCCATGAGCCGCCGGTCGCCGGTGACGAGATCGACACCTTGCTGGGCTCCCTTGACCGCCAGCGCCGGATCTTCGCCTGGAAGTGCGGCGGGCTCGACGCGGCCGGTCTGCGGGCGACCACCGCCGCGTCGTCGATGACCTTGGGAGGGCTGCTCAAGCACCTGGCGCTGGTGGAGGACGACATGTTCTCGCAGAAGCTGCTGGGGCGACCTCCTGCGCCGCCGTGGGACACGGTGGACTTCGACGCCGACCCCGAGTGGGAGTGGCGCACCGCCACCGACGACACCCCCGAGCAGTTGACGACGTTGTGGCAGGACGCCGTGGCCCGCTCCCGGGCCAACGTACGGCAGGCGCTGGCCGAGGGCGGCCTCGGACGGCTCGCGGTGTACACCAGCTCACGCGGCGAGTCGCCCAGCCTCCGCCGCCTGCTGATCGACATGATCGAGGAGTACGCCCGCCATGCCGGGCACGCCGACCTCATCCGCGAGTCCGTGGACGGCCTGGTCGGAGAGGACCACCCGTAGAGATGAGGCAGGACATCACCGAGCCGATTCCCGCCGATCGACTCGTCGTCGTCCCCGCCGACCAGGCGTCGTGGGACGACCTGGAGGCCGTCTTCGGCACGACGGACTGCCATTGCCAGCGCTACAAGATCTTCACCTACCAGTGGCACTCGGTGTCCGACGCGGAACGCGCCGCGCGCCTGCGCGAACAGACCGGCTGCGGAACCCCCGGCGCCCGGTCGACCAGCGGTCTCGTGGCCTACCTGGACGGTGAGCCGGTCGGGTGGTGTGCGGTCGAGCCCCGTACGGCCTATCCCCAATTGACCCGCACCCGCGTCCCCTGGAAGGGGCGGCAGGAGGACCAGGCCGACGACAGCGTCTGGGCCGTGACCTGCTTCGTCACCCGCAAGGGCTTCCGCCGGCGCGGGGTGACCTACGCGCTCGCGCACGCCACGATCGACTACGCGCGTGAGCGGGGAGCCCGGGCCCTGGAGGCATACCCGATGATCACCAGGCCGGGGGTCGAGATCACCTGGGGCGAGCTGCACGTCGGCAGCCGCGACGTCTTCCTCGACGCCGGGTTCACCGAGGTGAGCAGGCCGACCCTCGCACGAGCCGTCGTACGGATCGACTTCTGACCTGCCGATGTTCGGCGTGCGGCGGGTCGGCGGCGCGCTCAGCTGACCCGGCGGTCGGCAGCGCGGCCGGCCACCGGCCCGGCCGACCGGAGCTCGGCCGGCCGACGGGACGGCCCGGCGATCGGCGGCCCGGTCGGGCGACGATCAGCCGACGGCGCAGCCGGCCGGCGGCTTGGTCCGCCGGGGCGCGGTCAGTCGGCGATCGCGATGCGGAGGCGGCGGAAGCCGCGGCCCTTGCTCTCGATCTTGGCGACCTTGATCCTGCCGATCTGCTTGGTCGAGGCGACGTGCGTACCCCCGTCGGCCTGGGTGTCCAGGCCCACGATGTCGACGATCCGCACCTCGGGGATGCCCTCCGGCACGAGGTTCGTCGCGGTGCGGATGATGTCGGGGATCGCGAACGCCTCCGCGCGGGGCAGCACCCGTACGTCGATCCGGCGGTCGGCGGCGATCTCGGCGTTGCACGCCTCCTCGACCGCCTCCTTGAACCCGGGCGGCACCTCGGGGAGGTTGAAGTCCATCCGCGCGGTCATCGGCTCCATGTTCCCGCCGGTGACCAGGGCTCCGTAGTCGCGGAAGACGACGCCGCACAGCACGTGCAGACCCGAATGCGTGCGCATGAGCGCGGAGCGCCGCTCGTCGGCGACCGCCGCCCGCACGACCGTTCCGGCTGGCGGGATCGGGTCGTCCGCAGCGGGGATGAGGTAGAGGTCGTCGCCCTTGCGTACACCCTCGATGCGGGTCTCGACGCCCTGCCACAGCAGCACGCCGTGGTCCGGCGGCTGGCCTCCGCCGCCCGGATAGAAGGCCGATCGGTCCAGGACGATCCCGTCCGGCGTGGCCTCCAGCACGACGGCCTCGAAGGACCGCAGATCCTGGTCGGTCAGCTCCAGTCGCCTCGTCCGCCCATGCAGATCGAACGTCACCTCACCGAGTCTAGCCACGGTAGGCGAGGCGGGACCGGCCCGAGCACAAGCCGCACGGCCCAGTCAATGCCGTCGGTCAGAACCGGACGAGCCCGGTCGGCGAGAAACGCTTTGACGGAGTGAGTGCTCACTCCGTACGGTCGAGGCATGACGAAACCCCCACCGAACGCCCCTGACGCAGCCCCTGCCGGACGCCGCCGGCCAGGCGCCGAGGGCCCGAGCATGAGCGCCGGGCAACGCCGCGCCGTGAACGTGACCGTTCCGCTTATGGCCGAGCGCGGAGCCGCGGTGACGATCGGTCGGATCGCCCCGGCGGCGCTGTCCGCCCGGTTTCGCCGGCCCGACGCGAACGGCGAACCGATCCTCTTGGCCTCGCCGATCGAGCCCTTCCCGCACGGCGCGTTCGAGCACGCGAAACCGCCGGCCAGGTCTCAGGGCGGTGCTTAGTGGACCGGGGTGGGGGCGGCATCGAATCGGCGATGCGCCGCCTGCCACTCGGGTTGGACGACCCGACCAGCATCGCCGACAGCGGGCTGACCGGCCCTATCGACATTCCGGACACCACGCCGCGCGAACAGCCCAGAGACCTGAGGTCGCGGTGGCGGCGGATCCGGCAGACGGTCGCCGGCACCGCGCGCGGGCTGCCGCGCGTGGTCGGGCTGACATGGCAGGCCAGTCCCGTGCTGACCGTGGTGATCGGCGCGGTCACCATCGTCAGCGGCCTGCTGCCCACCGCCTCGGCGTACATGACGAAGCTGCTGATGGACTCGGTGGTCGAGGGCATCCAGGTGCACGCCCAGCACCGTTCGGACGTCGTCATGCTGACGGTGCCGCTGTTCCCGGGCATCGCCATGACGTCGGTCGCCAAGATCGTCGCAGTGGCCGCGCTGCAGTTCCTCCTCTTCACGGTGACCACGGTCGTCACGTCGCTCACCAACATCGCCCAGCAACTGCTGCAGGAGAAGATGGTGCTCACCATCCGCCACAAGGTGATGGCGCACGCGAGCGACCTGCATCTCGCCTTCTTCGAAGGCTCCCAGTCCTACGACCTGCTGCGGCAGGCCGACCAGGAGGCGCCCAGCCGCCCGCTGTCGATGATGAACTCCGCGTTCGGCCTGGTGAAAACCGTGATCACGTTCTGCACGATGATCGCCATGCTGATCGCGATCAGCCCGTTGCTCGCGGTCGTCGCGCTCGTCACCCCGATCCCCGCGTTCGTCTCGCAGACCCGATACTCCGCCAGGAGCTTCGCGTTCAGCTTCCTCGGCTCACCGATCCGCCGCCGGATGGAGTATCTGGCCGGGCTCGTCACCACCGACACGTACGCCAAGGAGATCAAGCACTTCGGGCTCGGCTCCTATCTCGTCGACCGGTTCCGCCGGCTCGGCCAGGTCTACTACGAACGGCAGCGCAAGCTGATCGGCACCCGCAACGCGGCCGCCGCCGCGTGGAGCATGCTGACGACCCTCACCAGCTCCGGGATCTACCTCTACATCGCGGTGCAGGCCGGCTCGGGCCGGCTCACCCT
Organism: Microbispora sp. CL1-1; assembly: GCF_012034195.1. NCBI lineage: Bacteria > Bacillati > Actinomycetota > Actinomycetes > Streptosporangiales > Streptosporangiaceae > Microbispora > Microbispora sp. CL1-1. The sequence goes on along the minus strand of NZ_JAATEK010000027.1, from coordinate 23,485 downwards.
GGGTGATCTCGCGCTCTACACCGGCGCCGCGACCGCCGTGCAGGGTGCCGTCCAGGGCCTGTTCCTGGGGTTCAGCGGCATGTACGAGAACAACCTGTTCCTTGACCTGCTCTACCGCTTCCTCGGCACCCGCCCGGAGATCCGCAGGCCGGAGCGGCCCCGCCCAGTGCCGGCCGACGTACGGGGTCACGTGCGGTTCGAGGATGTCTCGTTCAGCTACTCCGGTTCCGACGTCAAGGCGCTCGACCGGGTCGGCTTCGAGATCCGTCCGGGCGAGACCGTCGCGGTCGTCGGCCGCAACGGCGCGGGCAAGTCCACCCTGATCAAGCTGCTGTGCCGGTTGTACGACCCGACGGAGGGCCGGATCCTGCTCGACGGCGTCGACATCAGGGAGTACGACCCGGAGGACTACCGGGCCAGGATCAGCGCGATGTTCCAGGACTTCGTGACCTATCAGGCCACCGCGAGCGAGAACATCGGCCTCGGCGACCTCTCGCATCTTGAGGACAGGGAGGCGATCGCGGACTCCGCCGAGCGGGCCGGGATAGCCGAGCGCCTCGAGCGGCTGCCCAGTGGCTTCGACAGTCCGCTCGGCCGGTGGTTCGACCAGGGCGTCAGCCTGTCCGGCGGTGAATGGCAGAAGATCGCGCTGGCCAGGGCGTTCATGCGCGAGTCCGCGATCCTCGTGCTCGACGAGCCGACCTCCGCGCTCGACGCGCAGGCCGAGCATGATCTGTTCACCCGGCTTCGCGCCCTGGCGGCGGGACAGACGACGCTGTACATCTCGCACCGGTTCTCCACCGTCCGCCAGTCCGACCGGATCATGTTCCTGGAGGACGGCAGGCTCGTGGAGGACGGCACCCACACCGAACTGATGCGGCTCGGGGGCGGATACGCCGAGCTGTTCACCCTCCAGGCGTCGGCGTACCTCCACGACGAGGAGGCCGGCCGCCTCCCCTGATCACACCCCTTCTAACCCGAAAGTTTCGGAGGGGCTGCCGGGTGTTTTACGGCGGTCGGGAACCCGCTGGCATGCCTTTCATCAGCCACGACACCGTGTACGCGAGCTTGCGGGCGGTTTTGACCTCTTGACGTAGCACTATCGCGTTCCTATGGTCTGCATTACTTTCGTAATGTCACAGAAACTTTCGGGCGTACGTCGTCTGAAGATGGAGTCATCGTGGTCAACCGAAGCCGTCGCCCACGCAGGCCACGTCTTCTCGCCGCTCCACTGGCCGCGATAGGTCTGCTGCTGGGCATGGCACACCCGGCACTGGCCGACAACCCGACTCCCACGGTCGTCGACTCGGCCCGCGGCGGCGGGCGGTCGGTCAGCTTCACCTTCGACGACGGGCCGAACCCGCCCGACACCCTGCGCCTGCTCGACGTGCTGCGCGAGCACCGCGTGAAGGCGGTCTTCTGCCTCTGGGGCGAGCATGTGCGGCAGCACCCGGAGGTCGTCCGGCGGATCGTCGCCGACGGGCACACGCTGTGCAACCACGGCATGCGCCACGACGACATGGCGACCTGGCCGGCCGAGCGGATCCGCGCCGATCTGCTGGAGACGACCGCCGCCATCCGCGCGGCCGTACCAGGGGCGCGCATCCCGTACTTCCGTGCCCCGTACGGCAACTGGGGACAGACGCCGGCCGTCGCGGCAGACCTCGGCATGCAAGCGCTGGGCTGGCGTCTGGCCATCGGCGACTGGGAGACGCCGGGCACCGCCGAGCTGGTCCGCCGCCTGAGAGAAGGGATCACACCGGGGGCGGTGGTCCTGATGCACGACGGCGGCGGGGACCGAAGTCAGACCATCGCCGCCGTCGACACGGTCATTCCCGCGCTCCGGTCGGAGGGATGGCGCCTGTCGCTGCCCGCCCGCCGGGGCTGACCCGATCGCAGTACCCATCAACCCCCCACTTTCATCCCCCGAGGAGTTCGTGTGCTTCGTTCCGCACTGTCCATCGGCCTCGTGAGCGCCACGGTCCTGCTGAGCGGGGCGGCTCTCACCGGCTCGGCCTCGGCCGAGCCCGGCGCCGCCCCCGCCCCTCCTCCGCCCGGCCCCGGGCACTCCGCGCCCGTCCCCGCGGACTCGCTGCGCGCTCTCGGCGACCGCATCGGCCTGCGCATCGGCACCGCCGTGAACACGGATGAGCTCGGCAGCAACGCCGAATACACCCGGATCACGGCCGAGCAGTTCTCCAGCGTCACCCCGGAGAACGTGATGAAGTGGCAGCTCGTGGAGCCCAACCGCGGCACGTACGACTGGGCCGCGGCCGACCGGCTGGTCTCCTTCGCGAAGAAGAACAAGCAGCTGGTCCGCGGTCACACGCTGGTGTGGCACAACCAGCTGCCCACCTGGCTCTCCTCCGACGGCTTCACCACCACGCTGTCGAACAACGAGGTGAAGGCCGTGCTCAAGAAGCACATCCAGGACCAGGTGAAGCACTTCAAGGGCGACATCTGGCAGTGGGACGTCGTCAACGAGGCGTTCGACGACGACGGCAAGCCCCGCGAGACCATCTGGTACAAGGCGTGGGGCGGCCTCGGCTACATCGCCGACGCCTTCCGCTGGGCACACGAGGCCGACCCCAAGGCCCTGCTGTTCTACAACGACTACAACCTCGAGTTCACCGGGCCGAAGAGCAACGCGGTGTACGACTTCGTCAAGACGCTGAAGGCGCAGCGCGTGCCCATCGACGGCGTCGGCTTCCAGGGCCACCTGGACACCCAGTACGGCTTCCCCGACCTGCAGAACAACCTGCAGCGCTTCGCGGACCTCGGCCTGAAGGTGGCCGAGACCGAGGTGGACGTCCGCACGTTCACCGAGGCCGCGCCGAACGTGAACACCCCGACCAACCCGCTGGCCGTCTACGCCCAGGAGAGCTACTGGTCCCGCGCTCTGAAGGCCTGCCTGGCGGTGCGCGAGTGCATCTCGTTCACCCCGTGGGGCTTCGGCGACACCTACTCCTGGATCCCCGGCTGGTTCGCCGACCCGCAGGAGGGCGCCGCCCTGCTGTATGACGCGGACCTGAAGCCCAAGTCGCAGTACTACGTGATCCAGCAGGACCTCGCACTCGCCGCGGGCGCGCCGCGCCGCGACGGCGGAGGCCCGGGCCGCCCCTGACCGACCCAGCCGGGCCGGCCGAACGGACCGACCCAGCCGAACCGGCCGAACCAGCCGGACTGATCGCATCGGCCGACGGGCACGGGGCCGCACTCCACGAGGCGGCCCCGTGTGCCACATCCCGCCGTACGACGCCTGGCGGCGGCGTCCTCTTCCCCAGGGATATGCCGCCAGGCGCTGTGACCGCCGGATGACCAGATCCGCTCGTTCCGCGATCGCGGGGCGGGCGGATCGACCACAGGCGTCCCTCCGCCAATGTCAGGCCCATCTCAGTGGACGGGCCCCGCCGACTTGACGGCGCTGTCCGCTCGGGCGGGCAGGAGCACGGCGGTGACGACCACGGCCACAGACAGCACGGCGCCGATGACGAAGGCCAGCCGCATGCCGTCGAGGTCGGCGAGCGCCTCCGCGACTCCCGCCGATCGCAGGGCATCGGCTCGCGCGCTCATCACGGTGATCACCAGCGCGGTGCCGAAGGCCGCGGCGACCTGCTGCAGCGTGCTCAGGATCGAGCTGCCGTGGGAGTAGAGGTGCGGGGGCACCGCGCCGAGCCCGAGGGTGAACACCGGGGTGAAGGTCGCGGCCAGGCTCACCATCAGCAGCGCGTGCAGCGCCAGGAGCTGCCAGTAGGGCATGGTCATGGTGACCTGGGTGAAGCCGGCGAGCGCGAGCGCGATCCCGACAGCGCCGGGAATGACCAGGACCCGGCCGCCGAACCGGTCGAACAGGCGGCCGACGGGCGGACCGAGCAGCCCCATCGCGAGACCGCCCGGCATCACGAGGAGCCCGGTCTCCAGGGGGCTGAGCGCGCGGATGTTCTGCAGATACAACGGCAGCAGGATCATCGAGCCGAGCATCGCCATGAAGGACACCGCCATCAGGATCAGCGCGACCGTGTAGGTGCGGTGGCGCAGGGTGCGCAGGTCCATCAGCGGCACGCCGCGCTTCTGCAGCGACATCTGGCGGACGACGAAGACGGCGATGGCGGCCAGACCGCCTCCCACGATCGCGGCGGCCACGCGAACGTTGCCACCCTCGAACCGGCTGAGCCCGTAGACCAGTCCGCCGAAGCCCACGGCCGAGGTCACCACGCTCAGCCAGTCGATCGAGCTGACCTGGGTCTCGCCGACGTTCTTGAGCTGCTTCAGGCCGCGCCAGGTGATCATCCCGGCGATGGGGAGCACCACGGCGAACAGCAACCGCCAGGAGCCGAACTGGAGGATCACGCCCGACACCGTCGGGCCCATCGCGGGCGCGACCGAGATGGCCAGGCTGACGTTGCCCATCACGCGGCCCCGCTCCGACTCGGGCACGACCTGCATCAACGTGGTCATCAGCAGCGGCATCATCACGGCCGTGCCGCACGCCTGAATGATGCGGGCGCCCAGCAGCACCTCGAACGACGGCGCGACGGCGGCCAACGCCGTGCCGAGCAGGAACAGGCCCATCGCGGTGGCGTACGCGCGGCGCGTGGTCACCCTTTGCAGGAACCAACCGGTGATCGGGATCACGGCGGCCATGGTCAGCATGAAGGCGGTCGAGAGCCACTGCGCGGTCTGCTCGGTGATGTGCAGAGCGCCCATCAGCCGCGGGATCGCGTTGATCATGATCGTCTCGTTGAGGATGACCACGAACGTGGCGAGCACCAGCAGCCGGATCACGGCCGGGGTGCGTCTCGAAACCGCGGTCGCGGGTTCGGCTGGGGAATCGACCTGTGCGATGGACATGGCACCTCGATCAAGGGTTGTAGGGGGACGACGTGGTCGCTGCTGGCGTCCCAGCCTGGGCTCCCACAAGGACTTGAGGTTCACGGCAAGCCTGACAGGCGCCACCGACAAAAGATCTTCGCCCCGCCCGTGCCGGCCGGCGCGTGTGCCGGCCGACGGAAAAGGGCCGTGGACCAGCGCCGGCCGGATCTCCCGGCGGCCCGTCATGGTTCCGTAAGCATTCGCGAGGCCGGGCGGCGGTACGGTCGCGATTGTGCTTCCGAATGTCCTTTCCGGCGCGGGCGGCGCGGATCATGGTTCGCCGCCGTTCCGGGAAAAGAGGCCGCGCCATGGTGCGTGATTCCGTCGTTGATTCCGCCGTGAGAGAACGGGCCGAAACACTTCTTCGAAGTGTGCCCGGCCGTTTCGGCAGCGTGCTGCATTCCGAGCGCGTGGCCGCCCGGCTCGGCATGTGGCTCGGGATCAGCTTCACCGTGGCCTTCGTGACCGGCCTGATCAGCCACTTCATGCAGCATCCACCCGGTGGCCTGGCGTGGCCGTCCCGGCCGGTCGGGCTTTATCGGGTGACGCAGGGGCTCCACGTCATCGGCGGGCTTGCGACGGTTCCGCTGCTTTTCGCGAAGCTCTGGACCGTTTATCCGAAGCTGTGGCAGTGGCCGCCGTTCCGGTCGCTCTCCCACGCCATGGAACGCGCGCTCGTGCTCGTTCTCGTCGGGGCTTCGCTATTCCAGTTGGTCACTGGATTGCTGAACATCTCGTACGTTTACCTGTGGCCGTTCTCTTTTCCCGTCGCGCATTACTGGACGGCATATCTCCTGTACGGCGCCCTGATCATCCATGTCGTCAACGAGTGGGCGAAGATACGCGGGAACCTGTGGACGCGGGAGCAGGTCGATCCCCCGGAGACGGTGACGGCGCGGCGCCGCTTCCTCGGCACGGTGGCCGCCGCGTCGGGCCTGACCGTGCTGTTCACGGTGGGCGAGACGTACGCGCCGCTTTCCAGGCTCGCCCTGCTGGCGCCGCGCGACCCGCACATCGGCCCGCAGGGCCTGCCTGTCAACAAGTCCGCCGAGGCGGCGGGCGTGACCACCGTGATCCACGACCCGGGATACCGGCTCACCGTGACCGGCGCGGTGCGCACGCCGCTGTCCCTGGCGTACGACGACCTGCTGCGGCTCCCCCAGCACACCGTGCGGCTGCCGATCGCCTGTGTGGAGGGCTGGAGCGCCGAGGCCGAGTGGTCGGGCATCCGGCTGCGCGACCTCGCCGCCCTGGCGGGCATCGCGCCGGACGCCGTTCTCACGGTCGAGTCGCTGGAGAGAGGCGGGGGCTACCGGTCGAGCGAGGTGCGGCCACCGCACTGGAACGACCCGCTCACGCTGCTGGCGCTGCGGATCGGCGGCGCGCCGCTCGCCCCCGACCACGGCTTCCCCGTACGGCTGATCGCGCCGAACCGGCCGGGCGTGCTGCAGACCAAATGGGTGTCGAAGGTGGTGGCGGCGTGAACGCACCGCGCTTGCCGAGACGCTTGCCGAGACGCTTGCCGAGACGCGTGAACGCACCGCGTCTGCTGGGATACGCGATCGGCGGCGGCCTGGTCCTCACCGGACTCACCGGCCTGCTCGTGGACGCCCGCCACAGCGACCCGCTCGGCTGGGCGCTGTGGTTCGGCGGCTTCGTCGTGGCGCATGACGGGGTGCTCGTGCCGCTCGTCCTGCTCGTCGGCGTGGCCGCCGGGAGGCTGCGTACGCCACCGTGGGTGCGGGCCGGGCTGATCGTCGCGGCCGTGCTGTCGTTCGTCGCCCTGCCGATGGTCACGGGTCTCGGCCGCCGGGCCGACAATCCGTCACTCCTGCCGCTGGACTACGGGCGCAACCTGCTCGTCGTCCTGGGCCTGGTCGCGCTGGTGACGGCGCTCGGCACGATCGCCACGCGGCTGCGGCGCCGCCGCGGTTAGCAGCGCGCTCAGCCGGTGGTTGGTCTCGGTCACGGCGTCGACGAGGTCCCGGTAGGGCTCGTCCCAGGGGTCCTTCAGCCCGAATCCGCGGTGGGGGTTCTCCAGCCAGCTGCACCAGTGCCAGCCCAGGCACCACGGGCGGGCGGCGAACGCCTCGGCCGCCGTCGCGTACCCCTCGCCGCGTTCGCGCTGGTCACGGCAGGACCCCGTACGGCCAGGGCTCATCGTCGTCGGGCACCAGTTGCCGGTGTCGGCGATCAGGACGGGCCGGGTGGTGCGTTCGTGCCACCGTTCGATGCGGTCGAGCGCCGCGTCGAGGTGGCCGGGCCCGGGAGGGGGGAACGTCTGCACCGACAGCACGTCGACGTACGGCGCCATGGCGTCGAGCACCGGCTCGGGCACCCCGGCCCGGGTGCCGTAGCGGTCGCCCAGGATCAAATGGTGGGGATCGTGCCGCCGGATCGCCTCGGTGGCGACGCGATAGTAGGCCTCCGCGATCGCGGGGAGATCCTCGGGCGGGAAGCCGCCGCCCGCCGGGTGCGGCCCCCAGCCGGGCACGTCGACGAGGAAGTAGCCGAGCAGGTTCGGGTCGTCCGGGCGGCAGAGCGTCCTGGCCAGATGGTCGCACCACTCCGCGAAGGCAGGCGTACGGGGATCGCGGTAGGCCGGCGACCCGTTCCACAGCTCGATCTCGGCCACCCGCAGCGACAGCGTGTACGGCAGGCCCGACGCGGCCAGCTCGTCGGGCGGCAGGCCGTCCGAGTGTCCGAGGTCGACGGGGCCGCCCTCCGTGGCGAGACCGGTGCCGCTGACGTACTCCGAGGTCCAGCCGATCGTGTTGAACCCCCACGAGGTCATCTCCGGCACCAGTCCCTCGCGCAGCCAGCGTCCGCGTGACCCGCCATAACGCGTCCGGTAGATCCCGATGTTGTGCGGATAACGCAGGTTGGTGTCGTCCGCGTGGACGACCCCGACGGACAGGAAAGGGGACCCGTCAGGCGTACGCAGCGACCAGCGGTCGCGGCGCTCGATGGTGAAGCGGCCTCCGGCCGCGGGGTCTCCGGTCACAGCGCGCCTCCTTCACGGCTTTTGACGAGACGAGACATCTCGTCTCGCGACGACCATACACGAGACGAGATGTCTCGTCTCCACTACAGTGGACCCATGCCCGCCGATCCCGCCCGCCGCAGCCAGGAGTCCTGGCGGGCGATCCTCGACGCCGCGTACGCCCTGTTCGTGGAGGGCGGCTACCAGTCGGTCACTATGGGCGGCATCGCCGCCAGGGCGGGCGTGGGCAGGCAGACGCTCTACCGGTGGTGGCCGTCCAAGGCGGCGATCGTCTTCGAGGCGTTCCTCGACAAGGTGAGCATCGGCCCGCTCCCCGCCGACGGCCCGCTCCCCGCCGACGGCCCCCTTCCCGCCGACGGCGACCTCGCCACGCTCCTGCGCGCCTACGCGCACGGATTCCTCACCCTGTACGTGGACGGGGCCGGGGGAAGCCGGCTACGGGAACTGATCGGCGCCGCGCAGACCGACCCCGACCTGGCCCGTGCCATGGTGGAGCAGTGGTTCGAGCCCCGGCGGGCACCCGTGCGAGAGGCGCTGCGCGAGGCGCAGCGGGCCGGGCTCGTCCGTGCCGACGTCGATCCGGACACGGCTCTCGACCTCGTCTTCGCGCCGCTCCACTATCGGCTGCTGGTGTCGGGGCAGCCCCTCGACGCCGCGTACGCCGATGCCGTCGTCGACCTCTGCCTCCACGCGCTGCGCTATATCGCGTCGGACACCACGGCCAGCAGGCCCTCGAAATCGTCGTTGCAGGGGCCGCAGGCGCGCAGGTGAACGGCGATCCCCGGGTAGCGCCGCCGCGCGTCGTCCGGGTCCCGGGCCACGAGTTCGACGTACACGTGGAGCAGGTCCAGCGCCTTGTCGCAGCCCACGTCGCGCGGGTCGGTGCGCAGGAACCGGTCCAGCTCGTCCAAACCGTTCATGACCGCCTCGCAGTGCCGATGTCCAGGAAGCCTTGGGCGACGAGCGCGGCGCGCAGCTTGCGCCTGACGTCGAACATCGCCTTGTAGATCGCGTTGCGGTTCGTGCCCAGTTCGACGGCCACAGCGTCCGACGGGACGCCCTGCAGCACGATCGTGACGAAGATGTGGCGCTGCCGTTCGGTGAGCTCCTCATCCACGGCCCGGCGCAGCGCGTCGACCAGGGCGCGCCGCTCGGAGCGTTCGGCCGGGTCGAACTCGAACCGGTCGGGCAGGCGCTCCCAGTCTTCCCCCTCCAGCGGCACCCCCGGATCACGCCAGAAGTGGCGGCCGAGCTTGGCCGACACCTCCAGGACGGCGAACTTGTAGGCCCAGGTGGTGAACCGGCTCTCACCGCGGAACTGACCGAGCTTCGCGATGACGGCCAGCAGGGCATCGGCTGCGGCCTGGTGCGCCATGTCGTCCAGCTCGGGTCCGGACAGGCGCAGTCGCGGGGCACGCCTGCGCACCTCGTTGCCCGCCACGCGCAGCAGGATCGCGTGCAGCCGTTCCACGGCCGCCTCCCGCTCCGCTCCGGCGCCGCCGAGCGTACGCAGCCACTCGGCCGACTCGGCGTCGGCAGAGGCGAGGGTGGCCTGGTGTTGCCCGAGGCCGTGATCGGCCGCCATACGTCCGATGCTATTCGCCCGAACTCGTGAGGTAAGACCTCGCCCCGTGGTGACGCGAAGACAGTGACAACCCGAATTCGATACGACAGGGGGATCGAACATGACGCTACTCAACCCTGGTGACCGTTTTCCCGATCTGGACGTGACCCTTATCGACGGAGAGACCCTGCGCCTGCCCGACGCGCTGGCCGGAAGCTTCGGCGTCGTGCTCTTCTACCGGGGTTCGTGGTGCCCCTACTGCAAGGCGCAGCTGCGCGCCTTCCAGCGGTCGCTGGACGCCCTGGGCGGCGTCGAGGCCAAGGTGGTGGCCCTGTCGGTGGACGACGAGGCCACGACGAAGGACCTGGTCACCACGCTCCGGCTGGACTTCCCGGTCGGCCACAGCGCCGACCCGGACCTGCTGGCTCGCACGACCGGCGCCTTCGTCAACGACGACCCCCGGTACGTCCAGTCGACCGGCTTCGTGCTCGACCCCGCCGGGCGGGTCGTCGTCAGCGTCTACTCCAGCGGCGCGATCGGCCGCCTCGTGCCCGACGACGTCGTCGGCCTGATCCGCTACATCAAGGAGCACTCGCCCGCCGCCTGACCTGCCACCCATGGCGACAGGAGAGACAGAGACCCGGGCAGGCCGGACCGCCACCGGCCTGCCCGGCCGGGCCTCTCAACCGATCGTGACGTCCGAGATGTCGATCGTGATGGGAGCCCAGGAGAGGTCCGCCGTGCGGTCCTCGTTGCGCCGGCGGATGTGCCGCTTGACCGGAACGGGAATGCCGTCCACCACCTCGTGCGCCCGGATGTAGTGCGCCGTCTCCGACCCGCCGGTCACGTCGGGCTGGTAGTCCATCCGCCGCAGCAGCCCGGAGTCGTCGTAGTAGTAGAGCTGCGTCGCGTTGTGCGTGTGGATCGACGGCGGATAGGTGACGCTCAGCACCCGCCACTTCTCGCCGTTCTCGGTCCACGGCTCCACCTCGTGCGCCTCGACCCCCGGCCAGGTGAAGACGTACGGCTCGACGAGGTAGTGCCAGAGGGCGTAGCTGCGGAAATACGCGACCTGACCCACGTTCCACTGCGTGTCCCGCGTGTGGCCGTCGAAGGTGGACCTCGGCTCGGGCAGATCGGCCAGCACCTCGCCGTCCGGGCCGGTGACGGTCACCCGGTCCGCCTCGCGGTCGTACACGACCGTACGGCCGGTCTCGGGGCGGCGATGAACGATGCGCTCCTTCTGGAGGCTCACCTCCACCAGGTCGTCGCCGGCGAAGTCGGGCTGACCCTTGAACTCCCAGAAGGGACCACCGGCGGTGATGCGCGCGGTGAGAATCGACAGGTTCTTCCAGCGTTCGAGTCCGCCGTGCGCCTCCATGACGCGGGCGAGCAGTGCGTCCATCTCTAACTCCTAACTTCACACTGATTGCTCCTAAAGTAGGACCAGTTGCTCCTAGAGTAAAGTTGACCTGTGTCACAGCGAAGCTATGGGGACGGATGCGGCGCCGCCCTGGCGCTCGACGTCGTCGGCGAGCGTTGGGCCCTGCACATCGTGCGGGAGCTGGTCTTCGGCCCGAAGAGGTTTCGCGACCTGCGCAACGCCCTCCCCAACGCCAGCCAGAACGTGCTCAGCCAGCGCCTGCGCGAGCTGGAGAACGAAGGGGTGGTCCGCCGGGTGGAGCTCGGGCCGCCGGTCAGCGCCCGGGCCTACGAACTGACCGACAGCGGCCGGGAGCTCGAACCGGTGCTGATCGAGCTGGCCCGCTGGGGCGCGCGCCGGGCGACACTGGGCGGCGCCGAGATGAGCACCGACGCGTTCATGCTGCTGCTCAAGGTTTTCTACCGGCCGCCCGCCCCGGACACACCGTCCCTGACGGTCCGGCTGGTCGCGGGCGTCGACGCGTTCGACATCATGGCCACGCCGTCCGGGGTGAGCGTGGCCCGCGGCGGACACTCGCAGGCGCACGCGACGGTGCGCGCCGACGTCCGTACGCTGCGGGCCCTGATCTTCACCGGCCTCACGGTGGCGGAGGCGGCCGACGCCGGCGACGCGCTGGTGACCGGTGACACCGACGCGGCCCAGCGGTTCTTCCGGCTCTTCGACAAGGGGCGCTAACGGAGCTGCCGGACCGGGGCGGCGGTTTCCACAGCAGTGCCGTCGGCGGTGGCGGTCACCCGGTGGACAGCGGCGCCGGGCACCCGCGAGACGGCCTCGGTGAGCACTCCGTCGGTGAAGAGGGCGGCCACTCCGTCATCGAGAGCCCAGCCGCCCGGCAGGCTGCCGTCGGCCACCGCGTTCAGGAAGGCAGGCCGCCGGTCGGCCTCCCCGTCGTAGTGGGGGCAGAAGCTTCCGCCGATGAGTCCCAGACCGTCCAGCAGAGGGCTCACCGGGCCGAACGAGTCGGTGAGGCAGGCGTCGAACCAGCAGGCCGCACCCGCGCTGATTCCGCAGAGCAGCACCCCGGCCTCGTACGCCTCGCGCAGCACCTCGTCCAACCCGTGCAGGCGCCAGACGGCGATCAGGTTGGCGGTGTTGCCGCCCCCGACGTACACCACGTCCTGCGACAGGATCAGGGCGCGCAGGTCGCGGTGCTCGCGGCGGAACAGCGAGAGGTGAGTGGGCAGGCAGTCACGGGAGGAGAAAGCGGCGTAGAAGCGGTCGACGTAACCCGCCGAGTCGCCACTGGCCGTCGGAACAAAACAGACCTTCGGGCGCTGCTTGCCCGTGGTCGCGAGGACGAAGTCGTCCAGCAGGGTGTCGGGGTCGTCGGAGAAGCCGCCGCCGAGCAGGACGATTCTTCGGGGGTGAGGCATGAGGCAGTGCTCCTTGTCCTCATCGAGAGCTGACCGGCGGCAACGCCCGCACCTGCGAGCCGAGAGGCGTGGCAGGGGGTGGTATTTCGATTGACACCGGCGCGGGCCCGTGTGGAGGGTGGCGTGGTGTCCGATGATCTCCCGCTGGACGTACGCGCGGCATTCGGGGTTCCGTCCGGTCCCGCGCGGCTGTTGCCCGGAGGTGGCGGCACCTGCTGGCAGGCGGGTGAGCTGGTGTTCAAGCCCGCCCCGCGTCCGGCGGTGGCGTCATGGCTGGCCGAGGTGTTCGCCGATCTGCGCGGTCCGGGTTTCCGGGTGCCCCGGCCCGTACGCGCGGCCGACGGCTCATGGGTCGCCGGCGGATGGGCGGCGTGGACCGTTGTCGAGGGCGAACCCGATCCCGTGACGCGCTGGCCGGAGCTCGTCGCGGCCGGCCGGGCCTTCCACGCGGCCCTCGCCGGCGTCCCCGCCCCGAGCTGGCTGGGGCGCGGCAGAAACCGCTGGGCGGTGGCCGAGCGGGTGGCATGGGACCAGGCCGAGGTCGAGCCGGCGCCGGAACTGTCGGATCTGGTGGAGGCCCTGCGCGCCGCCACCCGGCCGGTACGGCTGCCCAGCCAGCTCGTGCACTGTGACATCGCGGGCAACGTGCTGTTCGCGGATGGGCAGCCGCCCGCGGTCATCGACTTCTCACCCAGCTGGCGGCCAACGGGCTACGCCTTGGCGGTCGCCGCCGTGGACCTGCTGGCCTGGTCGGCCGCACCGCCCGGCATCCTCGACGAACTGGACGGCGAGGACGACATCGACCAACTGCTGCTGCGCGCCCTGATATGGCGCCTGGTCACCGAGTCGCTCGGCCGGCCGGACCCGGACAGCAGGCAGGCGGTCCGCCGCGCCAACGAACCGGTGGTCGAACTGCTGCTGTCACGCGTGTCCGGCCGGCCCATGACCACCGGACCGGCAACCGACGCCGACATCGCCGCCTCGGTCGGCCGCGCGCTGGGCTGCGAGATCACTGGTCTGCGACCGGTCACGGGCGGGCATTCCGTGGCGCGAATCGCCGACCGTGCCGATGACGGTTCCGTATTCGTCAAAGCCGCCGCACCCGCCGAACTTGTCGTGGAGTCGGCGGTGTACGAGGCCCTCGGTGACTACCCGTTCCTGCCGCGGCTGCTGGCGAGCACCCGCGAGCCGATGCCGATGCTCGTGCTGGAAATGCTGGAGCAGGACCACTGGGTCCGCGAGTGGACCGCACCCCTGGTCGCGGCCACCAGGAAGCTGCTCCACGAGGTGCACACGCTGCCCGCGCCGTCCGGCGTACCGGTGTTGCGGGAGATGGCCAATCCCTGGGAGGCCATCGCCGCCGACCCGGCCCGCCTGCTGCGCATGGGCGTATGTTCACGCCGGTGGCTGGCCGAACACCTGGACACGCTCCATGCCGCCGCCGCCGAGGCACCCGTCGAGGGGGACAGCCTGATCCACCGTGACGTACGCGCGGCCAACCTCTGGTGGCATGACGGCCGCTTGGTGCTGGCCGACTGGGCGTCGGCGGCGATCGGCGATCCCTGGCTCGACCACCATCTGTGGCTCGTCGCCCTGCACGCCGAAGGCGGCCCCGCACCGGACACCGACCAGGGCCCGCACGCCACGGCCCACGCCGCGCTGATCGCCGGGCAACAACCCCTGCTCTCCCCGGCGCGCGACGCCAACCCGGCCCTGTTCGACCAACGCCGGCGCCACCTCACCGTCGCCCTCTCCTGGGCCGCCCGCCTCCTGCACATCCCACCCCCACAACCACCGGCCTGACACGCAATGCCGAACCGGGCCGGGTTGGCCGGCTGAGGTCAGGGCGGCCGGGCCGATCTGTCCCACCTACACATCGGAAGGACATCCGCAATGCTCGACTTCGAGGCGACCTCCGGCGGCGTGCCGCTTGACGCGCTCGCCGTCCCCCGCAGGTCGGGCACCGAGCCCTTCACACAGGCCGGGGCTGCGGCAGGTGCCGTCCTGACCGACTTCTGGGCGTGGGCATGCTCCGACCTGATGAGCAATCGACTGCGCGGGGTCCTCGCCGAGTACATCGTTGCGTTGGCCATGGGTGCCGGCGATGGTGTTCGCACGGAGTGGGATGCGGTCGACCTGCGGCTGCCCGGCGGGCTGGACATCGAGGTCAAATCGGCGGCTTACGTACAGTCGTGGAGTCAGCAGCGGCTGTCGCGCATCGAGTTCAATGTCGCCCCCGCCAAGGGATGGGATGCCCGGACGAACACTGTGGCGACGGTGCCACACCGTCCAAGCCGGGTCTACGTCTTCTGCCTCCTGCACCACACCGATAAGGCGACGGTCAACCCGCTCGACCTGGACCAGTGGGAGTTCTACGTCACCCCGACCACGATGCTGGACGCCGCGTTGGGCACCCAGGCACGGGTGTCACTGGCGCGGCTGCAGACCATCACCCCGAGTTCCGTGACGTTCGGCGAGCTCGCAGCCCGCATCACGGAGTGCATGGAGGGTTGAAACGCGACGGGCCGGCCTGTCCCGTATCTAGTCGTCTATCTCGTTGGATGGACTGACGATTGAGCCCTTGCCCGGCTTGGTCGTGATCAAGCCTCTCTGCCCCTACCTTTTTGAATACGTCTGATCGAGATGTGAGGCGAAGGTGGCGCCTCGCCTTCAGGCCCCAGCCGTCGCAGGCTGTCCACCAAAGCTGATGCTCGTGGAACGGACGGCAGGCCAGCGGTCCCTGGGCGGGGAACTGACCCAAGCTGATCGTCCGCCATGGCAGACCATAGGCCAGTACGTGTCAGAGGGGGAGATCTTGGCTCTACCGAAAGTGAGCCACCACTACTGATCATTGGTGCTCCAGGGTTGTCGATCGTCCGACGGCACGCTGAAGCCGACGCCGGAGCTGGAGGCGGGCTCGTCAGCCGGCAGAGGTCTATTCTGACGACGAGGCGCAACCGAATCCGCCAGCCGCGGTCGTAGGAAGTCGGCCCCACCCATGTCGGACCTTTGACCTGCGGTTTCAGGGTGCGAAGGGTTCCGTCATGGCGGTAGCGTGCAGGCGTAACAGCTTGGAGGTCAACGATGCCCACCCCGCATCAAGACAACGAGGCACTGATTCCCCGCCCGCCACTTACCACCGCCGCCCTCAGGGCAGCAGTCGCCCAGATCGCTCCCGCATATCTCAACCAGTTCGTCGACCACCTCGATCAGGCGACAGAGCAGGCGGCGCGCCAGAGCACCGTGGCACCTCTGCAGAACTTCATACAGCAGTGGGGTGAGTTCGTGGCGATACACCGTCGTCCCGCCCTAGCGGCCCGCCTCCGCGCGTTGGAGACGGAAGTCGCCGCCGCGACCGACAGGACCAAACTGGACAGAGCCCTGGCCGAGATCAACGAGATCACAACGTCCGCACGCCAAGAGGCAGTTGGTGACTGACGCCTGGACCTGGGAGTACAACCCCGACGCCGAGCATGTCATTGCCGGGTTTCCCCCGACCGTCATCCTCGAGGTCGAGCGGCTTGCCGACCAACTCGCAATCCTCGGAAGGGATGCGGTCCATGCCGGTAGAGGCCCGTTGCATGGTGGAGGCCTTCGGACACTCGATCTGTACGGCGGCCGCGGCTTCCTCAACTTCATCGTTGCGGAGCATCTGCGCCTTGTGCTGATCGTTCGCGTTACCTGGATGGATTGACGCCACCTCGCGCGCACCACAGCGGGCCCGAACGCTTCCAGCAGACCATGAAAAAATGGCTGCGCGCCCAGCCCGACCAGCCCACTACGATCACCGGCTTACAAACCCTCATCGACCGCTTCACCGACGCCTACAACCACCCCGCACCCACCGGTCGCTGCCGCACCGGGCCACCCCCGCTGCGGCCTACAGCACCCGGCCCAAGGCCCAACCATCCGGCACCCGCGACGGCGACACCCACACCCGGGTCCGCCACGACCGCGTCGACCACACCGGCGTCGTCACCCTGCGGATCAGCGGCCGGCTCCACCACATCGGCATCGGACGAACCCACGCCCGAACCCACGTCATCCTGCTCGTCGACGATCTCCACGTCCGCGTGGTCAACGCCACCACCCGGCAGCTCCTCCGCGAGCTGACCATCGACCCCACCCGCGACTACCAACCCCAGTACACAAAGAAACCCCCGAACCCGTAGGTTCGAGGGTTTCCGATGTCTTGCGACATCACAAGAGCGGAGAGCGTGGGATTCGAACCCACGAGACCGGTCACCCGGCCTAGCGGTTTTCAAGAGCACTACGGTTTCTCCGCCCACACTGGTCCTGACCTGCGGCGCAGCCAGGTGAAAGAAATTGGCCAGCGAAGATCATCCCGCACATATCCCGCGCAGGGCAGGTGGAGTAGTTACAGCTTGACCTGCAAGATCTCCATCGCTTACACCACGTCCGAGACCAGAGTTCTGGTTGACCGGGGACCACATGTATGGATGGGCAGCACCTGGACGTCCTCGATCGCATGGCCCAGATCCATTCCCGCTACACCCCTGACCAGCTGGTCAGGCGCTCGATCACGGTCTCGATGCCGTACATCCTGCCATCGTCCACCACATCAAGGCGGCACTAGCCGATGTACGGCAAGCTGCTCCCCGTGAGGTAGTGGCCGATCCGTAACCGCATTGACCGGTCCATCCGCAGGCCCGTGACCTGATCCCGGGGGACCCATCGGACCTCGCTGGATTCGCTGCTTAAGGTTGGTGCGCCGCTGACGGCGTGAGCGGTGAGCATGATGGAGAACTCTTGCCGGGCCTCACCGTCAGAGGTGTAGAGGATTACATGCCTCGGGTCAGTGTAGGTGCCAACAAGGCCGGTGATCTCGCACAAGACGCCGGTCTCTTCGAGGGTCTCCCGTACGCCGGCCTGCGGGAGGGATTCGCCGAGGTCGATCGCGCCGCCAGGGACGGCCCAGTTGCCGTTGTCGGACCGGCGGATCATCAGCAACTCTCCGGCATCGTAGGTGACAACGACGTTGACGGACGGCACGAGGCTGTTAGGTTCGGGCGCATCGGGGTCGTCATAGAAGTCGATCCGGCGGGCCATGGTTATGACCCTATCGGCCTGGCCGCTCCCACACCGCTCGAAGCTGTCAAAGCAGGCGATGACCACGCCCCCACCATTACACTCCGCTTTTAGGCGGAACAATCTCCCTGGCCGGAGATCCCACTTCGGCCAGCAACGAGCATTATAGTCAATATAATGACTTAAGCCTACAAGCGAGTGGGACGGCGCGAGGGCACGAAGGGTCGAGAGGCATGGATGAGCATAGAGAGAAGGAACCAAGAATCGACTTCCCCCCTCTCGTTAACGGAGTCGATTATCTGCTAAGCGCGATCGAGAACTTCGATGGGAACCCGACTGAGCGAAATCTGAAATACGCGATTTTACATCTTCAAGCAGGTGTTGAAGTGCTCCTCAAATCTCGCCTTATTGTTGATGATTGGAAACTTGTCTTCAGTAAGATAGAGAAGGCCGACCCCGACAGCTACAACAGAGGTGATTTCAAGAGCTGCACGGTAGCAGACGCGGTCGCCCGACTATCCGAGATAGGTATCAACATTCCGGACGACACCCGAGAAGCGATCTCATATTTAAGTCGCCAACGAAATCGACTCCAGCATCTCGGACTCACTGACACTTCGGCGGCCATTGAGGCCCGCGCCGCCGAGGTGTTGAACTTCATGTTGGACTTCATCCGGGAACATCTCCAGCCTGTAGTTAACGACGCCGAGGCCGGCTACCTAGCCAGCCAGATGGACGTCGTCCGGGCCCGCCTGCACCGCATCCAAAGCTTGGTCACCACCCGTATGCGGGCGCTGGCCCCGGAACTGTCACGAGCCCCATGGCAAACGCTCCACTGTCCCCATTGCGGCCAGTGGTCCCTAGTCGTCGACACCGAAGGCGCTATGTGCTTGTTCTGCCGCACCGAGCAGGATAGACAAGAACTTCCGCTCGACTACGTCGCCGTCGTTCTTGATCAGGGTTACCGCGCGTTCCGCAAAGGAGAGCCTTACGCGAACGTATGCCCCGAATGCGGAGAAAACTCTTTGGTCAACGATGTCCGCGTAGCGGCGGCCCCCGACACCCCTCAATATTTCTGCTTCGCCTGCGCCGAAGCATTTAGCGATGTGGACGAATGCGTGCGCTGCGGCCTACCCTTCCGAAGGTTCACAGAAGAAGAAACGCTATGCAGGAACTGCTGGGACGACATAATTGCACGACAATAGGCGCTAAATGCAGCCGGGGAGGGCAAGAGTGAATGGATCAAATCCGGTTTGTGTGGTGAGCGTCTGATCATTGCCAGCCGAGAGGGCCTTCTGATCCGCAGCAAGATCGAAGATGTCTACAGGCGTGCATCGATGAGAGCACTGTTCGTAGAGGGTGTTCGGACTCTCTGATTCCACAGGCGTCCATGGTCATCCAGAGCCGTCGTTAGCAACGCCGTTAGCAAGATCACCCGTCGGTATACTCCTCAGAGCGAGGGGGACGGACATGGGGAAGGTACTGCCGGCGGCTCGCACCGAACTCGGCGAAGTTCCGCCGCCCCTGCGTAAGGCTCAGCTCGTAGTTCGGGCCTCCGCGGACTTCATCGGCGTCATGGTCGTCCTGTCCATCGTCTCCCCCAGAAAGAGGATCACTGCAGCGGCGAAACCGTGGGCGCCGTTGCCTTCAAATCCCTGATGATGGGCTCATGTCCTTGATGCAAGCGCTGCTGCACGCTGCCCCCTCCGAGGTGACGATCGATCAAGTCCGCCGACTGGTGGCGATGGTCGGGCCAGAGGCTCCCACCATCGAGTACAAAGCCGATATGACCAGCAGCATCGCAAAGGCCGTTGCCGCCCTAGCGAACACCTATGGCGGCTTGGTCCTGGTCGGGGTTACGGATGACCGCAAGATCACCGGAGTCAAGGAGAAGACGATCGAGCGGGTCGCCCAGCACTGTCACAGCACCATCGAGCCGCCCTGGGTACCGGATATTGTCCCGGTCCCACTGGATGACGGCTCTGGCAAGTACGTGCTGGTCCTGCGCGTGGTGCCAGGCATTCCACCTCGGCCGCTGCTTGTTGAGGGGGCTGCGCCGATTCGGCACAGTAACACCACCCATCCAGCCAGTTGGCAACAACTAGCCGCTCTGTTCGCCGAAAACGACACGCTTATCCAAGCCGACCCGTGGGTTATCCGGGCGCCTGACCTTCCGCAGGACGGGACGGGCAACGGAGGTAAGGTTGTGGATCTCATTGTCCGCTCCGGCCTCAATATCGCCATCAACCCCAGGGCCGCCTGGCGGCCTTTGGGCGAGCAGCGCGTCGACCAGTTGGCGGAAGCACTCAATCGCTCGTCCCTGGTAGGCGTGCTCACCGACCTAGCGTCGTCCGGCGGCGACGCCACCATCCGGAAGTTCCATCGGCAAGGCCACAACCGGTCCCGCGTAATCAGGCTCCAGTGGCGAGGGCTTCCACCGGAGTGGAAACCCACCGATCCTGTCCCCGTCGAAGCCTTGTTGTCTGCCGAAGTGCCGGGCGGTTATGGCCGGACCGCCACGCATCTATACCTTCATCTCGATGTCGTCACTCGCCTGGGATTCTGGAACGCCCTCAATGAAACCCGCCGGACTTTCGTCAACGGGGGTGAACTGGATATCTCTTTCCCATTCTGGCGAATCGATATCGCTATCCTCGGGAAGCTGATGGATGCGGTAATCGCCGCGCTCGTTGACGAGGGTGTGGTGGGTGCGATTGCCGACCTGGCTCAGGTGGATCCGCTGGCCATTCCGCAGCCGCGAGTCCTGCACATGGTCACCCAGTATCCCGTTTCGGAGATTCTCGACACCAGCGAATTGCGGGTAATTCCCGATGCCGGAAACTCGCATGGCGCGCATCTGCTCGCTGACCCTGGCCTCGACCTTACCGACCTAGACAACCGACGCGAGCAGATCAACACCTGGCTGGTACAGACGGCCCTGGACGCCGGACTGCTAGGAATGGAGCATCGTTTGGGCACTCTCAGTCCTTGGTGAGTCCAACTAGCGTGGTGACCAGTACGAGCTAGGCCATGACGCTCAGGACTGTCCATGCCCCGTCTTCCGGCCCTCATCTAGCAAGCTCTACCGGTTACTCAGTCCATGGCTGTCCAAATCTGTCCAGGCTTGTTGCTACCATTCGCGTTAGCAAGATCAGCCGTTTGCGTGTTGAGGATCTCCATTGCCTGGAGCACATCAGGAACAACATGGTCCGCCTGGTGCTCATCATCGAGCCATCTTCCCCGGTCGATCCAGACCGTGCGAAGTCCGGCCGCGCGTCCGCCGGCGATGTCGGCGACGAGGCTGTCGCCGATCATCCAGCCTCCGGCTTCGAGACTCATGCCGCACCGAGTAGCGGCGATCTCAAACAGTCCGCGGTCTGGCTTACGAATACCCTCGATGCCGGAGAGGGCGTAGGCGTCTACAGCCTCGGCCAGCCCGTCTGCTGGATCTTGCCCAGCTGGTTATCGGCGGTCCCGTTGGTGACGATTGCCACCTTCCAGCCCGAGGCGCGGAGGTGCGACAGCCCGTCCATCACCATGGGGCGACATTGAACGAGGTGGGGCATGCGCTTCCGGTAGCTGCCCCACAGCTCCTCGACCGACTCGGAAAGGGCGAAATAGTCGTGGACCTTGGTGAAGAACGCAGCACGATGCGGGTAGCCCGCCTGATCCAGAGCGATCAACCAGTCAACCGCCTCGTGACTGAGGCGGTACTTCTCGACAAACTCCGCGACCCAAAGGCGGAAGGCTCCGTCGAGGCTCACGAGAGTGTTATCCAGGTCAAAGAGCGCAAGCCGTTGCACGGCGCGCATCATACGAGGAACACGGTCCTCCGGACGCCTAGCGGTTATACCCGGCGAGGTCTACGACCAATTGGGCGAGGACGACAAGCGGAGTGGACGGTGTAGCAGATCGCCGACGAGCTGAGCGTCAAGTGCCATGATCTACGGGTATTTGAAGCAGACCTGGGAAAGGGCGGTGCCGTGGCCGAACACGATCCGGAAGATGATGGCCTGTCCTACCAGACGCGCCAGCTCATCGCGGGCGATCCTCGGGCTGCCCTCGGCGCCTGAGCCCGCGATCGAGGAGACTCTCAGCTAACGCGTAAACGGTACTTGCCTGTGATGTGCGGCCCGTACTGTTCCTGTGCGTGTCTCTCGGAACGCTGGTAGGCGTGCTGGCGCTGATGGTCGGACCTTTTTTTGTGGCCTACTGCTACACAGATGTTGTGAGTAAGCAGCGCCCTCAGTGGACGCAGCCGAAAGCGAGCTTTGCAGGGTGCTTCACTCTTATCGGCTTCGTTGTTCTCGGTCTATGGGCGGCTGGCGCGGCGCGCGACGCCTTGAAGGCCTCTCTGGGAGATTTCCTTTCGGGTGTCGCTGCTGTTGTCCTGTGGTCGCTGATTGTGGGGATAGGGGGCGCGTGGTCAACCACACGGCCTGGTCAAGGTCAGTACTACGCCGACAAGCGGAAGCGCATAGCCGACGAGGTGGGACTGCCCACTGAACAGCAGGCGCTATGTGGCTGCGCTGAGTGGGTACGCCGCGAGGGCGAAGGGGAGCGGTGGACTGCCATCTGGGGAGGCCATTACGCCTGTCGCCTATCAATAGAGGGACACGTGGTCAGCGATGACGACATCCTTGTTGTCGTCATCGGAGAGTGCAACCGGTGTAGCTCACGGGTGTACCGGCAGGCGCTCTCTGATTACGCATGGTCGGCTAGGGACGAGCACCGTGCACAGTGGTGGGACTCGTGCCGGCATGAGGATGTGCGTGTGCGGACCTGAGTGGGACGTCGGTCGATCAGCGACTTATCCGGTAGCCGCGATCACACCTACCGTCTAGCCGACAGCCAGGAACGTTCCGTCACCGAGGAACGTAGTAACCCTTGCGGGTGTTGGCCTTGATGAACTCCATAAGGTGCTCACGGGAGATGAGCTTGCGCGAGCCGATAGCCACCCATTCGATGTCCCCCTGATTCATCATCTGATACAGCGTTGAGTAGCTGATCCCGAGTGCCTTGGCGGCGTCCTTGATGCTGAGTAGCAGTGGCCCTTCGCCCGACAAGAGTGACGGTTTGATCGCTGTGGTCTGCTCGGCCTCGATCACGTCGATCTCGGAGGCAGTCGTCTTCCAAGATCCGAAGTATCCGTAGGGACGATCGCGAGCCGCTGCACACCGCGCACAATACGAGCAGGTAGCGCTTGCGGATGCGGGCCGGCACCCTCGGTTGTCAGCTTGAGGATGCCGGTAAGTCGAATGAATCAGCCGCCGAAGAACAGCGGGTCTGGCATGTAGGGCGCCATCAAAGAAGCCAGGTGGGCCATCGCTGCCAGCATTTTCACCTCCCTCACTCGATCGACTACTCTCTGCAACGATCTCGTGTTCATGCTGGTCAGCGCAACCGATTTCAGCGCTGACGCTCTCGGAGCTGCATCGACCAGCTAGAGTCGCTGCACGTGGAAGAGGAGACCTTCACTATTCGTCGGGAGCTGGCGGAAGCCGACCAACCGCTACCGTCCCAACCTTGCTAACTTGCTGTTCATCATCGGTACGACGCTCTCAGAGCTGGGCCGCTCGGCCAACGCCCCGCCGGCGGAAGAGGAGGCCCTTGCCATCCTGCGCAAGCTCTCATCAGCTACGAAGAGAGAACTAGAGAAGGCTGGTGTGCACCGCTTGCGCTCTGATGACCGCCCCTCCCATCCCACCCAGGCCTGCCCAACCAGCCACAGATGGGCGCGCATGATTGGGGTTAACACATACAGGACCTCCTGTAGCAGCGCTAGATGAAGCGGAGCTGGACAAGTCACCTGGCTGGGTATGTCGAGCCACCGACTTGAGCGCGTAGAAGGTCGACAAGTTGCCACACAGACGCAAAGGGGTTGCGGTCTGCCCACCTGGTCTCCCCACGGTGAGCGTCTTCAAGCATCTGCGCACGCTTCCGGGCGACCTCATACTTGCCTAACAGGCTGACGGCGTCGAAGCTCTTCCCGTCGCGCTTGTAGCAGCACGAGCCCTGTTCCTCTAGCAAGCTGCACGCCCGGTCCGTTGTCAGATAGGCACGCTGGTCCCAGCAATGAAGTATTAACCACAGCTCAAAACAGGGGTTTGAGACAGCACACTTTATACCCTTCTTCTTTGCCAGCTCCAACGCCCTTTGCAGCGTGGGATGCTCAATCG
>NZ_JAATEK010000269.1:0-208 GCF_012034195.1 Microbispora sp. CL1-1 | reverse complement strand
CGCGTGGCTGTACCGCTACAGCAACGCCAAGCGGCTCGGTTACCTCAACGGTGTGACCATCGCGGTCTCCGACACCGACGGCAACAACCGCATCGACACCAACGTCTCCCCGTACTTCGACGGTGAGACCCTGGGCGTCTACAAGGCCGCTGCCGCCAACTGGTCCGGCAAGATCGTCTGATCAACCCCCCAGTAACGCAGAGTCAAG
>NZ_JAATEK010000268.1:0-209 GCF_012034195.1 Microbispora sp. CL1-1 | reverse complement strand
TGCGGCGCTCTGGCCGTGCTCGTGCTCGTGCTCCGGCTCCGGCGCGGGTGCCGTGACCCGGTCGCGCCCGCGCTCGTGCTCCGACTCGGACCCGGTGCTCAGCCTCCGCTCGTCCTCCGACTCTGGTTCGGGTGCGGCGCTGTTGTCGTGCCCGCGCCCGTGCTCTGGTTCTGGTGCGGTGCTCCGGTCGCGCTCGTACGCAGGCGTGG
>NZ_JAATEK010000267.1:0-211 GCF_012034195.1 Microbispora sp. CL1-1 | reverse complement strand
TTCGGAGGTCAACGCCGATCTGGCCCTGCGCACCCCGGTCGACGTCGCCGCCGGCGAATACCACTCCACCATCACGCTGTCGCTGTTCAACCAGTCCTGATCTACAGGCACGACACCCCCCACCGTGGGCGTCCGGGACTCGCGCCGACCTGACGCGCGCCCCGGACGCCCACCCGGAGACAGGAGAGACCATTGCCGACCAAGAACCGCT
>NZ_JAATEK010000266.1:0-214 GCF_012034195.1 Microbispora sp. CL1-1 | reverse complement strand
CTCACCGCGGCGCTTTCGGCGTCGAGCCGATCTGCCAAGTGTTGCAGGTGGCGACGTCGACGTACTACGCGGCCAAGTCCCGCCCGCCCTCCGCGAGGGCGGTGCGGGACGCCCAGCTCATGGCCGAGATCACCACGGTGTGGAACGAGAACTTCGAGGTGTATGGCGTGCGCAAGATGTGGAAAGAGCTCAACCGGCGCGGCACCCGCGTGGC
>NZ_JAATEK010000265.1:0-216 GCF_012034195.1 Microbispora sp. CL1-1 | reverse complement strand
TACGCGCGGGCCGGCCTGCGCGGCCTGATCGACCTCAATCATCGAACGCTCCTTCAGAGGGGGGAATTGCAACACCAGACCCGGCATCGGAGCCGGAGTCGGAATCAGTGGCGAGGGTGGCCTCGCCATCGGAGCCGGCGGCCTGCCCGGCCGTCTGCCCAGCGCTTTGCTCGGCGGCCTGTCCGGCGCTTCGCCCGGCGGCCCGCCCGGTGGTTT
>NZ_JAATEK010000264.1:0-216 GCF_012034195.1 Microbispora sp. CL1-1 | reverse complement strand
GTGGTTTCTCCCTTGAACGGTGCCGGTGGCGAGGGGTCGTCAAAAGGGTGGTGTCTCGAGGTCGCGTTGGATGAGTGTTCCTCCTGATTCGTCGTCCTTTGATCTGCTGTCGTCGTGTTCCTTTGCGCCGGGGCTGCCCGCGCCTGCTGCGTGCGTCGCGTGCCTACGGGTTGGTTGTGCCGGGGTTTCTGCGGGGGTTTGTGCCGTTGGGGATGG
>NZ_JAATEK010000263.1:0-218 GCF_012034195.1 Microbispora sp. CL1-1 | reverse complement strand
GGGTGGCGGATCGACCAGATCGACGCGAACATCAACGGCTGGCTGCGCACCTACACGCCGCGCACGGTGCTGCTGCACATCGGCACCAACGACGTGCTGCAGAACTACAACGTGTCCGGTGCGCCGCAGCGGCTGTCCACGCTGATCGACCACATCACCGCGGCGGCGCCGGACGCCGACGTGTTCGTCGCGACCATCATCCCGCTGTCGAACTCCGG
>NZ_JAATEK010000262.1:0-219 GCF_012034195.1 Microbispora sp. CL1-1 | reverse complement strand
ACTGGCCCGGACGCTGCTGGCGCTGCTGGCGCTGGCTTTGGTGCCGCGCGTGGTGCTGCCGATGGCGCGGACGCTGCTGGCACGAACGGCACTGGCGCGAATGGCACTGGCGCGGCCGGCCCGGGTGCGGGCGCAGGTGCCTCCGATTCGGGTGGTCGTGGGCGGGGTGGTGTGCGGTCGTCGTGGGTGGTGGTGGGGTCGGTTCGTGAGGTGGCCCAA
>NZ_JAATEK010000261.1:0-221 GCF_012034195.1 Microbispora sp. CL1-1 | reverse complement strand
CGGTCGTTACTTCGGCACCGCGATCAGTGCGAACAAGCTGGGCGACTCGCAGTACACCACGATCGCCAATCGTGAGTTCAACATGATCACGGCCGAGAACGAGATGAAGATCGACGCGACTGAGCCGAACCAGGGTCAGTTCAACTTCACCAACGCCGACCGGATCTACAACTGGGCGGTGCAGAACGGCAAGCAGGTGCGCGGGCACACGCTGGCGTGGT
>NZ_JAATEK010000260.1:0-225 GCF_012034195.1 Microbispora sp. CL1-1 | reverse complement strand
GGGTCGCCCATCACGCCGGAGGCGGCGCCCTCGGCCCCGGTGGGGTCGTCGGCGCTTTCGGCGTCGCTGTCGCAGTCGCCGGTGGCAACGGCCTCGCTCGGGGCCTCGGAGCTTCCCGTGGCGTCGGGGGTGTAGTCGCTGGTGACGTCGGCCTCGGGAGTGTCGAAGCCGTCGGGGCCGTCCGCGCCGCTCGCGTGACCGGGGCCGCTCATCGCGTCGGAGGCA
>NZ_JAATEK010000026.1:0-114624 GCF_012034195.1 Microbispora sp. CL1-1 | reverse complement strand
TGATCCCCGAATGTCCGTCGAATCGCGACGAATCATCCCGAGATCGGGTTCGATAAGAGGGAGTCGCTGAGATCCTAACAGCCGATCCCCCGAGGGGGATTCAGGCTCGCCGGTCCTCAGCGCGTGCAGAAAGACTAGCACCCACGCGGAGGTGCTGTGCACAACTTGGGCAACTTCGTGGTCCTGCCCTGTCTCCAGGGTCTTCAAACCTCAGTCGTCACAAAGCTTGAGACGCCTGTGCGCCCTCGTCCACGACGAGGGCGCACAGGAAGACGGCCTAAGCCGGCAGGGCGGCGAGCTGGGCTTCGAGACGGGAGATGTCCTCGGCGGCCTGCTCGGCCCGCCAGCGCACCTTCGCCACGACGTCCTCCGGCGCCTTGGCCATGAACTGCTCGTTGCCGAGCTTCGCCGTCACCTGGGCCTGCTCCTTGCGTGCCGCGGCCAGGTCCTTCTCCAGCCGTTTCCGCTCGGCGGCGACGTCGATGGCTCCGGCCGTGTCGATCTCCACGAGCACCGTGCCGACCGTGAGCCGGGCTGTCGGGCTGAAGGTGTCCGTCGGCTCGTCCAGACGCAGCAGGACGCGGATCGCCCCCTCATGGGCGGCGAGAGCCGTACCGGACAGGGACAGCCGCGCGGCGACCCGCTGGCCGGGCTTGAGGCCCTGGTCCGAACGGAACCTGCGCACCTCCGTCACGAGATTCTGCAGCGAGGAGATCTCCTGCTCGGCCGCGGGGTCGATCAGCTCGGGCGACGCCGTAGGCCAGGGAGCGACCACGATCGACTCCCCACCGGTCAGAGCCCGCCACAACTCCTCCGTGACGAACGGCACGAGCGGGTGGAGCAGCCGTAGCAGCGCGTCGAGGACATGCCCCAGAACCCGCTTGGTGTTCTCGGCCACCACGCCGCCCTCGGCGAACTGGACCTTGGCCAGCTCGACATACCAGTCGAAGACCTCGTCCCAGGCGAAGTGGTAGAGCGCGTCGGACGCCTTGGCGAACTCGAACTCCTCGAAGGCCGCGTCGACGCTGGTGACGACCTCCTGCAGGCGCGACAGGATCCACCGGTCGGCCGAGGTGAGCTCTTCGGGCAGACCGTCGGAGACGGCGCCGTTCATCAGCGCGAAGCGGGTGGCGTTCCAGATCTTGTTGCAGAAGTTGCGGGATCCGGCCGCCCAGTCCTCGCTGATCGCCACGTCTGAGCCGGGGTTGGCACCGCGCAGGAGCGTGAAGCGCGTGGCGTCCGCGCCGTACCGCTCGATCCAGTCGAGCGGGTCGACGACGTTGCCGAACGACTTCGACATCTTCTTGCCGAACTGGTCGCGCACCATGCCGTGCAGGGCCACGGTGCGGAACGGCGGCTGGCCGTCCATCGCGTACAACCCGAACATCATCATCCGGGCGACCCAGAAGAACAGGATGTCGTAGCCGGTGACGAGCACGGTCGTCGGATAGAAGCGGGCCAGATCGGGTGTGGCGTCGGGCCAGCCCAGCGTGGAGAACGGCCACAGACCGGAGGAGAACCAGGTGTCGAGGACGTCCTGGTCCTGCTCGTAACCGGCCGGCGGCTCCTCGTCCGGCCCCACGCAGACCATGTCGCCGTCCGGGCCGTACCAGACGGGGATCCGGTGTCCCCACCACAGCTGGCGCGAGATGCACCAGTCGTGCATGTCGTCGACCCAGTCGAAGTAGCGCTTGGCCAGCTCCGGCGGGTGGATGCGGGTGCGGCCGTCACGCACCGCGTCGCCCGCGGCCTTCGCCAGCGGGGTGACGTTGACGAACCACTGCAGCGACAGCCGCGGCTCCACCACGGTCTTGCAGCGGGAGCAGTGTCCGACGGAGTGCACGTAGGGCCGCTTCTCGGCGACGATGCGGCCCTGCTCGCGCAGCGCGGCGACCACGGCGGGCCGCGCCTCGAACCGGTCGAGCCCCTCGAAGGGCCCGTGGGCGGTGATGATTCCGCGCTCGTCCATGATGACGAGCGACTCCAGCGAGTGGCGGCGCCCGATCTCGAAGTCGTTCGGGTCGTGCGCGGGGGTGACCTTGACCGCGCCGGTGCCGAAGGACGGGTCCACGTGCGCGTCCGCGACGATCGGGATGCGCCGGCCGGTGAGCGGGACCTCGACGTACTTGCCGACAAGGTGCGCGTAGCGCTCGTCGGCGGGGTGGACGGCGACAGCGGTGTCGCCCAGCATGGTCTCGGCGCGGGTCGTGGCGACGACGATCTCCTCGTCACCCGAGCCGTAGCGGATGGAGACGAGCTCGCCGTCGTCGTCGCTGTGCTCGACCTCGATGTCGGACAGGGCCGTCAGGCAGCGGGGGCACCAGTTGATGATCCGCTCGGCGCGATAGATGAGCCCGTCGTCGAACAGCTTCTTGAAGATCGTCTGGACGGCCCGGGAGAGCCCCTCGTCCATCGTGAAGCGCTCACGCGACCAGTCAACGCCGTCGCCGAGCTTCTTCATCTGACCGAGGATCCGGCCGCCCGACTCCTCCTTCCACTGCCAGACGCGCTCGACGAACGCCTCGCGGCCGAAGTCGTGGCGCGACAGGCCGTCCTTGGCGATCTCGCGCTCCACGACGTTCTGCGTGGCGATGCCGGCGTGGTCCATTCCGGGGAGCCACAGCGTTTCCATGCCCCGCATGCGGGCTCGCCGGGTGAGCGCGTCCTGGATCGAGTGGTCGAGGGCGTGGCCCACGTGGAGCGACCCGGTCACGTTGGGCGGGGGAAGCACGATGCTGTACGGCTCGCGCCCGCTGCCCGGGTCCGCTGTGAAGTAGCCCGCCGATACCCAGCGCTCGTAGCTCCGGGTCTCGACATCGACGGGCGCGTACTGGGTGGGCAGCTCAGACGTAGTCACGCTGCCCAATTCTAGGGATGTCCGGAAGCCGTCCGAGCCGTCGCCGCACGCCCTGTGGACAACGCCGCGGCGAAGGCCCGTTTCAGGCGGACTTCTCCCTGGGGGTCCGCTGCTGCTTGGCCTGCAGCTGGTCGCGGGGCACCAGGGTCGGATTCACGTGCTCCAGCACGGCCTCTCGGGTGATGACGACGCGCGCCACGTCCTGGCGGGAGGGCACCTCGTACATCACGGACTGGAGGACTTCCTCCATGATGGCGCGCAGCCCGCGGGCGCCGGTGCCGCGCAGAATGGCCTGGTCGGCGATGGCCTCAAGGGCGTCGTCGGAGAACTCCAGCTCGACGTTGTCGAGTTCGAGCAGGCGGCGATACTGCTTGACGAGCGCGTTGCGCGGCTCCGTGAGGATCTGGATCAGCGCGTCCCTGTCGAGGTTGTGCACCGACGTGATCACAGGGAGACGGCCGACGAACTCGGGGATCATGCCGAACTTCAGGAGATCTTCCGGCATGACGTCCGAGAAGATGTCGGAGGAGTCCATCTCCTCCTTCGAGTGGATGATCGCGTTGAAGCCGATGCCCTTCCTGCCGACCCTCGACTCGATGATCTTCTCGAGGCCGGCGAAGGCGCCGCCGCAGATGAACAGCACGTTCGTGGTGTCGATCTGGATGAACTCCTGGTGGGGGTGCTTGCGCCCGCCCTGCGGGGGCACGCTCGCCGTGGTCCCCTCCAGGATCTTCAGCAGGGCCTGCTGCACGCCCTCGCCCGACACGTCCCGCGTGATCGACGGGTTCTCGCTCTTACGGGCGATCTTGTCGACCTCGTCGATGTAGATGATGCCGGTCTCGGCCTTCTTGACGTCGTAGTCGGCGGCCTGGATCAGCTTGAGGAGGATGTTCTCCACGTCCTCGCCGACGTAGCCGGCCTCGGTC
Organism: Microbispora sp. CL1-1; assembly: GCF_012034195.1. Classification (NCBI taxonomy): domain Bacteria; kingdom Bacillati; phylum Actinomycetota; class Actinomycetes; order Streptosporangiales; family Streptosporangiaceae; genus Microbispora; species Microbispora sp. CL1-1. The sequence continues at coordinate 110,841 of NZ_JAATEK010000026.1, read as the reverse complement.
AAGGCGGTGGCGTCCGCGATGGCGAACGGCACGTTGAGCATCTTTGCGAGGGTCTGCGCGAGCAGGGTCTTTCCCGACCCGGTGGGGCCGAGCAGCAGGATGTTGGACTTGGCCAGCTCCAGGCCGTCGTCTCGGCCGCGCTCCCCGGACTGGACGCGCTTGTAGTGGTTGTAGACCGCTACCGACAGCGCCTTCTTCGCCTTGTCCTGCCCGATGACGTACGCGTCGAGGAACTCGTAGATCTCGCGCGGCTTGGGCAGGTTGTCCCACTTGAGCTCGGAGGATTCGGAGAGCTCCTCCTCGATGATCTCGTTGCAGAGATCGATGCACTCATCGCAGATGTAGACGCCTGGTCCGGCGATGAGCTTCTTGACCTGCTTCTGGCTCTTGCCGCAGAACGAGCACTTCAGCAGGTCTCCCCCGTCGCCGATGCGTGCCACCCCAGATACTCCTTTGCGTGGGACCGCCCCTGCCGCCGCGGTCGCTTCCGTCCGCACCCTGCTCGCGATCCGGCTCATGGTTCTGAGTCATGATCCGACGATCGCGATCCGGTGCGAAAACGTCATCCCGCTCAGGTTTCGACGTTACCGTCTCTCGGGCCCTCAGTGAGCCCCCTAGCGGTGAGTCGCACCGGAACGTGCCCAAATGGGCACCGTTCCGGTGCGGCAACTCCCTCAGGAAGCGGCGACCGCCGCCGCGCGCTTCTTCCGCGACGGGATGATGTCGTCCACCAGCCCGTACGCCTTCGCCTCCTCGGCGCTGAGGATCTTGTCACGCTCGATGTCCTTGCGGACCTCGTCGGCCGACTTGCCCGAGTGCTTGGCCACGATCTCCTCGAGCAGCGACCGCATCCGCAGGATCTCACGAGCCTGGATCTCGATGTCGCTGCCCTGGCCGCCGCCCTCGGTGTAGGGCTGGTGGATCAGAACGCGGGCGTTGGGCAGGGCGAACCGCTTGCCCGGGGTGCCGCCGGCCAGCAGGACCGCGGCGGCCGAGGCCGCCTGCCCAAGGCAGACCGTCTGGATCTCGGGCCGGACGAACTGCATGGTGTCGTAGATCGCGGTCATCGCGGTGAACGAGCCACCCGGCGAGTTGATGTACATGCTGATGTCGCGATCCGGGTCGAGCGACTCCAGCGTCAGCAGCTGCGCCATCACGTCGTTCGCCGAAGCGTCGTCGATCTGGACGCCGAGGAAGATGATGCGGTCCTCGAACAGCTTGTTGTAGGGGTTCATCTCCTTGACGCCGTACGACGTGCGCTCGACGAAGGAGGGAAGGACGTAGCGGCCGTTGATGTCACCCGGCCGGATCAGCTCACTCATCTGGGAAGCTCCAGTCACGAGACGGCGCCCTCGGAGGGCACCTGGCGGGCGCTGCGCACCACGTGGTCGATGAAGCCGTAGTCCTTGGCCTCCTCGGCCGTGAACCAGCGGTCCCGGTCGGAGTCGCGCTCGATCTGCTCGAGCGGCTGGCCGGTGTGGAAGGCGATCCGCTCCGCGAGAGTCTTCTTCACGTAGAGCATCTGCTCGGCCTGGATCGCGATGTCGGCCGCGGTGCCGCCGATGCCGCCCGACGGCTGGTGCATCATGATCCGGGCGTGCGGAAGCGCGTATCGCTTGCCACGGGCGCCGGCGCACAGCAGGAACTGCCCCATGGAGGCGGCCAGTCCCATGGCGACCGTGCACACGTCGTTCGGCACGTACTCCATCATGTCGTAAATCGCCATGCCGGCGGTCACCGAGCCACCGGGGGAGTTGATGTACATCCAGATGTCGCGCTCGGGGTCATCGGCGGCGAGGAGCAGGAGCTCAGCGGCCAGCCGGTTGGCCACCTCGTCGTTGACCTGGGTGCCGAGCACCACGATCCGCTCGCGCAGCAGGCGCTGGTAGAGCTGGTCCTCGAGGCGGGAGGGGCCACCCTCCGGGCTCCGGGCCTCGAAGCCGGAACCACCGGTCGGGAAGAAGGTCGGCGGGCTGGTCACAGCGTCACCTTCCGATGCGTCGTAATCGATTGGCTTTGCTTGTGACCTTAACGCGCGACGCAGACAGGTCATGCCCGTGCGCCGTACTGTTCGCTGACGGCGCATGTCCCGCCCGGGACGAGGGCCCCGCGCCACATCGCCCGTGTTCCCCGCCCTAACGGCACGGGCCGGGGCATACAGATCCCGGCCGTACGATTTGCTCCCCGACACGCGGTAAGAAACATATTTGCAGGGATTTGCCCGAATATAACCGGAAACCCCCGGCGCACCCGAGTGCGCCAGGGGTTTCACCGTTACCGCGACACCGATCGGCCTCCCGGCCGATCGGTGGCAGAAGTCAGGCGAGAGCCTGGGTGAATCAGCTTTCCTTGGCCTCGTCGGAGGGCTCCCCGGCGCCCGCCTCCTCGACGCCCACGGCCTCCTGCTCAGGGTTGAGCTCGGCGTAGATGGCCTTGATGTCCACCTCGTTGCCGGCCGTGTCGGTCACCTTGGCCGCGTCACCGATGAGGGTCTTGGCCTTCTCGCGCACGATCTCCATCATCGCCAGCGGGAGCTGGTTGTTGTCGGCGAGGTGCTGGGCCAGCGTGTTCGGCGCGACGCCCATCTGCATGGCGCGACGCACCACGAAGTCGGTCAGCTCCTGCTCGCTGACGCCGATCTCCTCGGCCTTGACGATCTTGTCGAGGACGAAGCCCGACTTCAGCGCCTTGGCCGAGGTCGCCTCGTACTCAGCGAACAGCTCCTCCTCGGTGGTCTGCTGGAGGCGCAGGTACGCCTCGCGGCTCAGGCCGCTCTCGGCGACCTGGTGCTCGAGGTTGTGCTTGCGCGCGTCGATCTCCGCCTGGAGCGCGCTCTCGGGCAGCGGGATGTCGATCTTCTCGAGCAGCGCGTCGAGCGCCTTCTCGCGGCTCTGCACGACCTGCTCCACCAGCTTGTTGCGGCGAACCTGCTGGCGGATGCTGTCCTTGAGCTCGTCGAGCGTGTCGAACTCGCTGGCGAGCTGCGCGAACTCGTCGTCCAGCTCGGGCAGCACCTTCTCCTTGACCGACTTGACGTTGATGATCACGTCGGCCTCCTCGCCGGCGTTCTCACCACCGACGAGCGTGGTGCGGAAGGTCTTCTCGTCGCCGGCGGCCATGCCCTGCAGGGCGTCGTCCAGGCCCTCCAGGACCGAGCCCGCGCCGACCTCGTACGACACGTCGGCGGCCTGCTGCTCGTCGAGGTTGCGGCCGTCGATCTCGGCACGCAGGTCCATGACGACGTAGTCGCCGTTCTGGGCCGGGCGCTCGACGCCGGTCAGCGTCGCGAAGCGCTGGCGCAGGGCCTCGAGCTGGGTGGTGATGTCCTCGTCGGTCACCTCGGCGGGGTCGACCACGACCTCGGTGCCCTGGTAGTCCGGGACATCGAAGGCGGGGCGGATGTCCACCTCGGCGGTGAACTCGACCTGCTCGCCGTCCTCGATCTTGGTGACCTCGATCTCGGGCTGGCTGACCGGGAAGACCTCGGTCTCGTCAACGGCCTGGCCGTACAGCTTGGGCAGGGCGTCGTTCAGGGTCTCCTCGAGAACCACCGCGCGGCCGAAGCGCTGCTCGATGATCCGGGCCGGCACCTTGCCAGGACGGAAGCCGGGCACGCGCACCTGCTGCGCGACCTTCTTGTACGCGGCCTGCAGGCTCGGCTCGAGCTCCTTGAACGGCACCTCGACGGTGAGCTTGACCCGGGTAGGGCTGAGCTCCTCGACAGCGGTCTTCACGGGGTGGTCTCCTTGATCCAGCATCTGGTGATCGCGGGCACGTCGTGCACGGCAACCGCGGCACAGTAACGCGCGCCGCGCCCACGTGAGAGGCGCAGGATCACCGTCTCGCCTGCACGCGACCTGTCCGGGCATGCTCGACTGTGGCGGGTGTCCAACGCCAAGGGCAGTCTAGAGCAGATGAGCCCCGGTAGCGACTGATCAGAGGTCTGCCATGATCTGCCGCAACAGGTCCACCGTCTCCGTAGGGGTGGTGCTGACCGCGCAGAGGCGTTCCATGACCTCGCTGTAGCGGTCGACCTCTTCCCGTTTGTCCAGGTAAAGCGCACTGGCGAGCTGCTCGACATACACGATGTCGGGCAAGTCGGGATCCGCGAACCGGAGGATGCTGAAGGCACCGCCCTCTGCGGCGTGTCCGCCATAGCTGAACGGAATGACCTGGATCGTCACGTTCGGCTGGTTCATCAGGTCGATGAGGTGCTGGATCTGACCCCGCATCACGTCGACACCGCCGATCGGCCGGCGCAGCGCCGCCTCGTCGATCACGGCCCAGAACTTGGGACTGTTCTCACCGTCGAGGATGCGCTGGCGTTCCAGCCGCAGGTCGACCCGCCTGGCGATCTCCTCCGGCGCCGCTCCGACCGCGCCGGCCATGATGACGGCCCGCGCGTACTCCTTTGTCTGCAGCAGACCGGGAACGAACTGCACCTCGTAGGTGCGGATGCGCTCGGCGGCCTCCTCCAGGCCGACGTACGCCTGGAACCACGACGGCAGCAGGTCGTTGAACCGGTGCCACCAGCCGGGCTCGTTGGCCCGCTCGACCAGGTTCATCACGACATCGCGCGTCTCCTCGTCCTCCACCCCGTAAAGGGCGAGAAGGTCGGCAACGTCGCGTTCCTTGAATCCGACCCGGCCCAGCTCCATCCGGCTGATCTTCGACTCGGAGGCCCTGATGCACTGGCCGGCCTGGTCGCGGCTGATGCCCTTGCTCTCACGGAGCTTGCGGAGCTGGGACCCGAGAAGGATGCGCAGGGCCGTCGGACCCGATCCAGCCTGGATCTGTATCACGGCGCCTCCCTCTCACCTCGGCTCTGTGTGCCGCCAAGGGACGACCCGCACGACACCCCCAGCCCACACAGTGTCACCACTTCGGGCTCCGATGACAAGGTCTGATCTACGTGTCCCTGACGGTTAGCACGGACAGCTTGTGCGTCTGCACATGACAATTGCACGTGCATTTGGGTCTTGCAGCGACGGGACGCACTGATCCATCATGTCTAGGTGCATATTGGGCCAAAATGTGCACCAGTCCTCGACCTAGGCCAGCGGGAGGTACGGGCAACCATGTCGGACGAGCCCAAACCCGGCGGCCAGCTGACCCGTGACGTGGGATTCGGCTGGTTCCGGAGGGCGGCAGGGGCGTCCGATACGGCGATGTGCCCCCTGGCACCACAGGCAGACTCGGTCAAGACCGCGCGTGATGTCACACGTACGACCCTGCGCCAGTGGGGCCTGTCGGAACTGAGTGACGACGCGGCACTGGTCGTGAGCGAACTGGTGACGAACGCGGTCCGTTACGCGCTGTATCCGGCGCACCGAGCCAGCGCCTGCCCTATAACACTGACGCTCCTGCGCATCGCCCCGCACGTGTTGCTCGCCGTCTCGGATCCCAGCGACCAGGCGCCGTCGCCCACGCAACCCGACTTCGTCTCCGAGCACGGACGCGGCCTCTACATCGTCGAGACCTACAGCCAGGCATGGGGCTGGGACGCACTCGACGAGGGCGGCAAGGCAGTCTGGGCCCTCTTCCGCACCGGCGACTGACCCGCACCACCGGGTGATCTTCAGCTTCCGGGGCGTCACCTGGAGGCTGTTCCACGTCCTCATCAGTTTCTCCTGGCCGGGCAGCTAGGGAAGTTGTGCGCGGAGCGCGAGCCACTGGTCGAGCGTTCTTGCCGTCGGCGTCTCCGACAGGTGACTACGGATGATCTCGGCCGGCGCCAGGAGGTTCTTGCATTGACGGAGGGCCAAGAGCTGCTTGTGAGGCCGCTGTCGCCAGTCGGCTGCCCACTCCGCGGCGTTCTCCAGTTCAGCGGGGAGGGCCGCGAGGATGTCGATGGCGAGGGCATCGGGGTTCAGCAGGGGTGAACGCGTGGAGCCGAGGCTGTCGATCAGATATGCACGCAGGTTGAAGCGCCTCACATTGGCGGCGATGGCGTCCAGTCCTGCGGCCTCGGCTCTGGCGAGCGCGTACATGGCCGTCTCCGCCCACGCTCGCCGTCCTTCGCCGAGCTCGGCCCGACAAGCGTGGAGGCTGTTCACCTCCCACACCCCGAGCCAGTGATTGACGGATTCGGAGGGGTGATCGACCACGAGGTCACTTTCCCACGCGCGCGGTGAAGTGACATGTGAGGCACGGAAGGAAACGTCGAAGGCCAGGCACCCCGTACGGAGTGACCTGGCCTTTCTTGATGAGAGCGGACGACGGGAATCGAACCCGCGTAGCCAGTTTGGAAGACTGGGGCTCTACCATTGAGCTACGTCCGCGCGCGCCCGGTGTCCATCTGGTCTAGACTTCATCCGGTCGTCAGGGCGTAAGCGTACCGGAGTCTCGGACCGCACGCGTACCCGACGAGACGGGGCGTGGCGCAGCTTGGTAGCGCGCTTGCTTTGGGAGCAAGAAGTCGCAGGTTCAAATCCTGTCGCCCCGACCATCGCTCGAACACGTCGAAGGCCGCATCCGGCGACGGGCCGCCTTGAACACCGATTCCGCCCGGGCTCGGTGACCGGACGGCTGGAACCGGCACCGAGCCGGACGGCTATTCGAGATGCGACGGCGGATCGCGTTCCGGCAAACTGCGCGGGTGAGCGCGGACACGTCCATATCGCCACAGGAGCGCGCCCTCCGCCATGTCGAGGCCATGTCGTCGGGAGACCCGCTCGATATCCGGTTGCGTGTGACCCTCAACTTCCACCCCGACCGCTCGGCCAGCGGCCGGGAGATCCTGCTCGGGCTGGCGGACGAGGGCGTCTACGTGTCGCAGTTCGTCACCGGAACGAGCAACGGGGGACTCACCGCTCATCCGGGTGGTGACCGGTGGCGCTGGGAGAGCAGGATCTTCGGTGGCGCCTACGACAACGCGCCCGCGCGGGAGCGCCCCGTCTATGGCGCGCTGAACTTCCGGCGCAGGTCCGTCGGCGCCGCGCCGCGGTTCGGATCCGCTCACTTCCGGCTGACGGCCGAGACTCTTCGCCGCACGACCTTCTGTTATCCGGACAGCTTCTTCGAACCCTCGGCTTTCGGTGTCGCGTCCCGCATGGCGCTGATCGAGCCGGCCGAGGCCGGCGACGCGGACCTCCTGGACGACTACATCGAAGCTCAGGTGCACGGGCCGGTCAGGCTCGACCGGGACGTGGAGGCCCTGGTCCTCGATCCCGGCTATCGCGGGACCTCTGTGGAGGCCGCTGCCCGCCGGTTGCCGTGCCCGGTGGAACGGCATCGCGGGTTCCGCCTCACCGTCGAGCATCTGCGGCGCCACCCTGACTACCGGGGCCAGGAGTACGTGGCGCTCGGCGCGGAGATCGCGGTCGGCGGCGTGCTCGATCCGCGGATCATCGGAGACGCCGCCCGCAGCGGGCGCTACGACGCGCAGGCGCTGAAGAAGGTCTGGCATTGCGTGGCGCGCTTCGGCGCGCCTCTGCCCCCGGCCGGCGAAACTCCTGCCCCGGTCGCCGCCTGCTGTCCGTACGGACCGGAAGGCGGCTGAACGGGACCTTCACCCCCTCGCCGATCCTGAGTGGATCTCCGGGACGAATCCGAGAGCGGCGACCGCTCGTGTCGCCGTCTCCACGTCCTGAAACCAGAGCCTGGGCATCCGGGGCGGGCCGGGGGCCGCACACGTTTCTATAACCTGTTCTCGCCGTACCCCCGGAACATTGAGGAGCACCATGGGCGACCTCGTCCTCGTCGACCGGCCATCCGAGGCCGTCGCGGTCGTGACGCTTAACCGTCCGCGCAAGTACAACGCGATCTCCAAGGCGCTGCTCGACGAGTTCCAGGACACGCTCGGGCGGCTCGCGCAGGAGCCCTGCCTGCGCGCGATGGTCCTCACCGGGGCCGACCCCGCCTTCTGCGCGGGACTGGACCTCGGGGAGCTGGAAGCGGGGGTGAAGATCGGCCACCCCGACTCCATCCTCCCGCTGCGGAACTTCCCGGTGCCAGTCATCGGCGCGATCAACGGCGTGGCGGTGACCGGCGGCCTGGAGTTCGCGCTCGCCTGCGACTTCAGGATCGCCAGCGAACGGGCGCGGTTCGCCGACACCCACACCCGCGTCGGCATCGTGCCCTCCTGGGGCATGACGGCCAGGCTCAGCCAGGCCGTCGGGCAGTCCTGGGCGCGGCAGATGACGTTCACGGGGGACTTCGTGGACGCTCCCCTGGCACTGCGCATCGGCCTGGTGAACGAGGTCGTCGCGCACGACCGGCTGCTGCCCCGGGCGGTCGAGCTCGCGCAGAGCATCGCGACGACGACGCCGGAGACGCTGCGCAGGATCCGGGAGATCTACGACCTCCTGCGCGACGGCACCGGCGCCGACGGCCTGCGGGCCGAGCTGGAGACCGGCCGGGACGGGCTCGCCATCACCAGCCCCGAGGACTTCGCCGCCCGCAGGCGGGCCGTCTTCGACCGGGGCCGGACACAGGCCCGCTGAGGGGTCACTCCTCCTTGACGTACGGGTGGGTGAGGAACTCGATGGAGTGGCCGTCGGGGTCGTCCACGTACACCCCGCGGCCGTGGTGCCGGTGGTTGATCTGCTGCGGCTCCTGGTGCTCGGGGCCTCCCCAGTAGGGCAGGCCCCGCTCGGCGATGCGGGAGAAGATGTCGTCGAACTCGTCCTCGGAGACGAGGAACGCCAGGTGCTGCATGACGATCCTGTCCCGGTCGACGATCGAGTCGGCGTAGTCGATCGTCACGCCGTTGCCGAGCGGGACCGTGGCGAACGGCCCGTACGCGCCGGGCTCGGGCTCGCCGAGCAGCCCGGTCAGGAACCGGGCGGACGCGAAGCGGTCGCTGCTGTGCACGATCGTGTGGTCCAGTTGAGCGGTCACGTCGCCCTCCAGGTTTCCTCCTGCCTTCATCAAGGCAATACCGTGGACGGGTGATCGACAAGCACATCTCCCGCGTGCTCGGACTCCTCGGGCAGGACGACACACTGCGCGTCCTGGCCGGGCTGGTCCTGCGTCCCGGTGAGCCGCTCGACAAGGTCACCGGGCTCGACCCCGACGTGGTGGGCAAGGCCCTGGACCGGCTGGAGCGGGGCGGCCTCGCCGTACGGGACGAGGACGGCTGGCGGGCACGGCCGGAGACCTTCCGCGACCTGCTGCGCACGATCCCCTCCGCGCCGGCGGACCCGATGGACGCGTTCCTGGTGGACGGGCGGCTCGTCTCGATCCCGGCGAAGAGGGCCAAGCGGCTGATGGTGCTCGACTACATCGCCCAGGTGTTCGAGATCGGCGTGCGCTATCCGGAGAAGGAGGTCGACGTGGCGCTGCGCGCGTTCCATGACGACTACGCCGCGCTGCGCCGTTATCTGGTGGACGAGGGGTTCCTCACCCGGGAGGCCAACGTCTACTGGCGCTCGGGGGGAACCGTCTGACGCGGCCGTCTGACGCGGCCAGTCTGACGCGGTCGTTTGACGCGGTCGTTTGACCGGGTCCGGCCACATCGGCAGACGCCCTTTCCCGATGGGCCCGCGGCGCGGAGACTGGGAGTCATGGGCGAGCCGACCAGGGTCCTTCTCGACGAGTCGCGGATTCCGCGGAACTGGTACAACGTCGTCCCCGACCTGCCCACGCCGCCCCCGCCGGTGCTCCACCCCGCGACGCTGCAGCCGGTCGGCCCCGACGATCTCGCCCCGCTCTTCCCCTCGGCGCTGATCGAGCAGGAGGTGTCGGGTGAGCGGTTCGTTCCCGTGCCCGACGGCGTCCTCGACGTCTACCGCCTCTGGCGGCCGACGCCCCTGATCCGCGCCCGGCGCCTTGAGCGTGCCCTCGGCACACCGGCGCGGATCTACTACAAGTACGAGGGCGGCAGCCCGTCGGGCTCGCACAAGCCCAACACCGCGGTCCCCCAGGCGTACTACAACGCGCGGGAGGGCGCGCGGAGGCTGACCACCGAGACCGGCGCGGGCCAGTGGGGCTCCGCCCTGGCGTTCGCCTGCGCCCAGTACGGCCTCGACTGCGAGGTCTGGATGGTCCGGGCGTCGTACGACCAGAAGCCCTACCGGCGCACGCTGATGAAGATCTACGGCGCGACCCTGCACGCCAGCCCGTCGGCGGTGACCACGGCGGGCAGCAGGATCCTGGCGGAGGACCCCCACTGCACGGGGTCGCTGGGCATCGCCATCAGCGAGGCGGTCGAGGTCGCCGGTCAGCATGACGACACGCGATACGCCCTGGGCTCGGTGCTCAACCACGTCCTGCTGCACCAGACCGTCATCGGCGAGGAGGCGCTGGAGCAGCTCGCCGTCCTCGGCGAGACCCCGGACGTGGTGATCGGCTGCACCGGCGGCGGCTCCAACTTCGCCGGGCTGGCCTTCCCGTTCCTGCGCGAGAAGCTCGCCGGGCGCATGAACCCCGTGCTGCGCGGCGTCGAGCCCGCCGCCTGCCCGTCCCTGACCCGGGGCTCCTACGCGTACGACTTCGGGGACACGGCGGGGTTCACGCCGCTGATGAAGATGCACACGCTGGGGCACACGTTCGTGCCCGACCCGATCCACACCGGCGGGCTGCGCTATCACGGCATGTCGCCGCTGCTCTCGCACGTTTACGAGCTGGGCCTGGTGGAGGCCGTGGCCGTCACGCAGACCGACTGCTTCGACGCGGGGATCCGCTTCGCCAGGGCCGAGGGGATCGTGCCGGCGCCCGAGCCCTCCCACGCGGTGGCCGCGACGATCGCGGAGGCGCTGCGGTGCGCGGAGTCGGGCGAGGAGAAGGTCATCGTGATGTCCCTGTGCGGGCACGGCCACTTCGACCTGCCCGCCTACGAGAGCCGTCTCGCCGGGCGACTGGAGGATTTCACGCTCCCGCAGGAGCGGATCGACGCGGCCCTCGCGCACCTGCCCGCCGTCTGATGTGACGCATGCTCACTGATATCCGTTTCGTCCCTTGACCGGCGGGTACGGCTGCGCCATCGCTCCGTCATACCGACCGGAGCTCTCATGTCAAACGGCTGAAATGCGCGGTATCAGCTCCATACGATTCTGGGACACCATCCGCTCTCTCCGGAGAATTCGTTGAACCGGAACTGCGTCATCAAGGACCCCGCCCCGGGCAACCGGGCGCAGTGGCGCCGCAGCAGCGCCGCGTCCGCGCACGAGCGGCTGGCCTTCCTGAACGAGGCGAGCCGGCGGATCGGCAGCACGCTCGACCTGTCCGAGACGAGCCGGGAGCTCGTCGACATGGCCGTCCCCCGCTTCGCCGACGCGGCGGCGGTGATGGTGCAGGACCGCCTCGTGGCGGACGGCGAGCTGTCGTCCCGGCCGGTGGACGGCACCACGCTCGTACGCAGGGTCGCCCTGGCCGTGGCGGGCGCGGATCCGGACTCCTGGGTGAAGACCTTCCCCGTGGGCGAGTCGATGGTCTATCCGGCGATCCTTCCGCAGGCCCAGTGCATGGCCGTCGGCAAACCGCTCATGTATCCGGCGCTCGACAAGGAGAGCGCCCGGCTGATCGGCGCCAGCATGGACCGGGAGGAGGCGGTCGCCTCGCTCCTGACCGACTCGTCGTTCCTCGCGGTGCCGCTGCGGGCGCGGGGGCGGGTGCTCGGCTGCGTGATCTTCACCAGGCATCCGGGAACGCGGTCGTTCGAGGAGCAGGACGTGGTGGTGGCCGAGGACCTGGCCGCCCGCACCGCCGTGTGCATCGACAACGCCCGGCTCTACACCAGGGAGCGCAGGACCGCGCTGACCCTGCAGAGCAGCCTGCTGCCCGTCGAACTGCCGCAGGCGCTCGGCATGGACATCGCCACCCGTTATCTGCCGGCCAGCGACCTGATGGGCGTCGGGGGTGACTGGTATGACGTCATCGCCCTGCCCGGGTGCCGTACGGCCCTGGTGGTGGGCGACGTCATGGGCCACGGCACCAGGGCCGCGGCGACGATGGGCCAGCTGCGCACGGCCGCGCGTACGCTCGCGAGCCTCGACCTGCCGCCCGACGAGGTGCTGTTCCGGCTCAACCTGATGAGCCAGGACCTCGACCCCAGCCAGATCGCGACGTGCATCTACGCCGTCTATGACCCGGTGACACGCAACTGCGCGCTCGCCCGGGCCGGCCATGTGCCGCCGATCCTCCTGCACCCCGACCGGTCGACCGAGATCATCGACCTGCCCGCGGGCCTGCCTCTCGGCATCGGCAGCGACCCGCTGGAGTCGCGCGAGATGGTCCTGCCGCCCGGGAGCGTGCTCGCCCTCTACACCGACGGCCTCGTGGAGAGCCGGGAGCGGGACCTCGACGCCGGGATCATGGGGCTGCGCCGTCTGCTCGCCGGTCCGGTCGAGGACCTGGAGGACATGTGCGACGTGATCATCAGCAGCCAGCGGTCGGGGCATGAACGTGACGACATCGCCCTGATGGTGGCCCGGGTGCGCGACCTCGACCCGGACGAGGTGGCGACCTGCCCGCTGCCGTCCGACCCGCGGTTCGTGTCGCACGCCCGCCGCTTCGTCCGCAGCACCCTGCAGAGGTGGGGGCTGAGCGGCCTGGTGGACAGCACCCAGCTCATCGTGAGCGAGCTGGTCACCAACGCGCTCAAACACGGCTGGCCGCCGATCGAGCTGCGTCTGCTGCGCGGCCGGACGCTGGTGGTCGAGGTCGTCGACGGCTCCCCCGCCGCTCCCGCCCCGCGCACGGCCACCCCCGACGAGGACACCGGCCGCGGTCTGCAGCTCATCAAGCGGTTCGCGTACCGGTGGGGCACCCGGCCCACTCCGTACGGAAAGATCGTCTGGGTGGAGCAGCACCTCCCTTGACCCGGGCGTTCCCTCCCTGTCGAGCGTGTATGACTGATCGTTGAGAAGAGTTACGTTCGAATCGGGAGTTCGTGGCGAGGAGGGGACATGATCGACATCCGTGACGCGTACCGCAGGGCGCTGGATGGCTTCGGGGCCCGTCTCCATCTCGTCCGCCGCGGGCAGTGGGAGCTGCCGACCCCCTGTGTCGACTGGGACGTCCGGGGGCTCGTCAACCACGTCGTGGCCGAGAACCTGTGGGCCCCCGAGTTGCTGTCCGGCCGTACGGTCGCCGAGGTGGGGGACGCCTTCGAGGGCGACGTGCTCGGCGACGACCCGGTCAAGGCGTTCGAGGCGTCCGCGCAGGGAGCGGTCCAGGCGGTGTACGCCGAGGGCGCCCTGACCAGCGTGGCCCACCTGTCCTTCGGCGACGTGCTGGGCGAGGAGTACATCACCGAGCTGTTCGCGGACGCGCTGATCCACACCTGGGATCTGGCACGTGCCATCGGCGGGCCGGAACGGCTCGACCCCGAGCTCGTCGCCTCATGCTCGGAGTGGTTCGAGAAAGCACGGGAGGACTACCGCGAGGCGGGAGTGTTCGGGGACGAGCAGGGCGTCCCGGCCGACGCCGACCAGCAGACCCACCTGCTCGCCGCCTGGGGCAGGAACCCCTAAAGAGTGCCTATCGGCCGGTGGGCCGCTTGCCGTGGTTGGCCTTCTTCTTCTTGCGTGCCTTCGACTTGCGTGCGCGTCTGCCCATGACGACCGCCTTCCGTCGAGTACGGCTTTCGCCCACTGTCCTCCCTGGGACCACGGGCGGCAAGAGGCGTACCCCAACTCAACATGTCTCCACGTTCGTGAGGCATAATTTGTTTGAATCTGTAGAGGAGTGGTGGATGCTGGCCCAGCAACGGCAGCAGGCGATCCTTGAGAGGGTACGCAGGACCGGCGGGGTGCGCGTCGCGCAGCTCGTACGCGACCTCGGGGTCTCGGACATGACGATCCGCCGCGACCTGGAGGTCCTCGCGGAACGCGGCCTGATCGTCAAGGTGCACGGCGGGGCGACCGCCACCGGCACGGGCTCGACGGAGGAGCCGGGCTTCGCGGCCAAGTCGGTGCGGCAGCAGGCCGAGAAGGAGGCCATCGCCCGCAGGGCCGCCCTGCTCGTGCGGCCGGGCAGCTCCGTAGCGCTCTCGGCCGGCACCACGACCTGGACACTGGCCCACCATCTGGTGGACGTGCCCGAGCTGACCGTGATCACCAACTCGGTGCAGGTGGCCGACGTCTTCCACCGCGCGGGACGGCCCGACCAGACCGTGGTGCTGGTGGGAGGCGTGCGCACGCCCTCCGACGCGCTGGTCGGCCCGGTGGCCGTGGCGGCCGTCCGCTCCCTGAACGTCGACACGCTCATGCTGGGCGTGCACGGCATGAGCGTCCGGGCCGGTTACACCACGCCCAACCTGCTGGAGGCGGAGACCGACCGCGCCCTCATCGCGGCCGCCCAGCAGCTCGTGGTCCTGGCCGACCACACCAAGTGGGGGACGATCGGCTTCAGCACGATCGCCGCCCTCGACGAGGCCGGCGTGGTCGTGAGCGACGTCGGCCTGCCGGAGGAGGCACGCGACGCGCTGTCGGAGCACGCCGGCGAGCTCCTCCTCGTCGATCCGTCCGGGGAGACCGAGCTGGAGACCGCGCTGTGACGCCGGCCCGCCGCACGTCCTCCGACGCCTGTAGTAAACCCGGTGCATCCCCCGGCCTCCGCGCGCCCGCCGTGTCCCCCTTTCGCAAACCCGCACCGACCCCCTTGTAAGCCCGCTCCGACCCGGGACACCGCACTGTGAAAGCCGGAGATCGCACCGTGAAGCTGGAGACCGCTCTGTGAAGCGCACCATCACCCATCTCGCCGACGGCCGTGAGCTGATCTACTTCGACCGGCGCGACGACGCCGACCACAGCGCCATCGACACCAGGGACCTGCCGCCGCGCCCGCTCGCCTCCGAGCTGCGCTACGACCCCCTGATGGACGAGTGGGTGGCCGTCGCCCGGCATCGCCAGACACGCACACACCTGCCGTCGGCGGAGGAGTGCCCGCTCTGCCCGGGTCATCCCGGCTCGGAGATCCCCTCGCCGTACGAGGTGGCGGTGTTCGAGAACCGCTTCCCGTCGTTCAGCTTCAACACGGGCTCGTACGAGCAGGTGGGCGGGCTGAGCGAGGTGCGTCCGGGGATCGGGCGCTGCGAGGTCGTCTGCTTCACCTCCGACCACAACGCGTCGTTCAGCTCGCTGAGCGACGAGCAGGCCGAGCTGGTCGTCGAGGCGTGGGCCGACCGTACGGCCGAGCTGTCCTCGCTGCCCGGCGTGGAGCAGGTCTTCTGCTTCGAGAACCGCGGCGCCGAGATCGGCATCACGCTGCCGCACCCGCACGGGCAGATCTACGCCTATCCGTACGTCACGCCGCGCACCCGGCAGATGCTGAACGCCGCCGCCCGTCATCAGGGCGGCAACCTGTTCGCGGATGTCCTGGCCGCCGAGCGGAAGGGCCCCCGGGTGGTGGCCGCCAACGAGCACTGGACGGCCTTCGTGCCCGCCGCCGCGCGCTACCCGTTCGAGGTGCACGTCTACCCGCACCGCCAGGTGCCCGACATCCCGGCGCTGTCGCCGGAGGAGCGAGCCGCGTTCGCGCCGCTCTACATCGAGGTGCTGCGCCGCCTGGACGGGCTGTTCGGCGCCGTCATGCCGTACGTCGCGGCCTGGCACCAGGCTCCTGTCACCTACCGGCGCGACCTCGCCTACCTTCACCTGCAGCTTTTCACGATCCGGCGGGCGCCCAACAAGCTCAAGTATCTGGCCGGATCGGAGTCGGCCATGGGCGCGTTCGTCAACGACGTGCTGCCCGAGGAGGCCGCCCGGATGCTTCGCGAGGCGATAACGGCCTGATCTCCGATTGATTGCGGCTTTGGTGGCAGCGACGGTTTCTTTACCACTAGTATCCCTGACACCGGCCGTCACAACCGGTACGCCTAATCCCGGGCGCCCCGCCCGGGAACCGGGGACCCAATCACGCACCTGGGGTCAAGGCAGTCGCCTGCCCGGGCTCCTCCAGCCCGAACCCGTCAGCTAACCCGGTCGGCAGATGGAGAGGAGTGGGCTCTGCCCCGCGCATTCCCCCTGGCTGTCGGCGTGCTCGCCTCCGCCGTCCTCGTGTTCGGTACGGCGGCGCCGGGCGTCGCCGAGCCCAAACCGACGGAGAAACAGCTCAAGAAGGAGCTGTCGGACCTGCGGCAGAAGGTCAACCGGCTGATCGCCGACTACAACGCCAAGCGTGTCGCCCTCGCCAAGGCCCGTGAGGAGGAGAAGGCGGCTCGCGACCGGCTGGCCAGGGCCCAGGCCGACTACCAGGCCGCCAGCGACGCCGTACGGCAGATGGCCGGGCTGCGCTACCAGACCGAAAGCGCGATGGCGCTGCCCGACATGAACACCGCCGCGCTCAACTACCAGCTCAAAGAGGAACAGGCCGCCCGGCTCGCGCACTTCGACCGGGTCCGCGACGCCCGGCAGCAGGCCGCGGACGCCGCCAAGACGCTGACCGCGCAACTGAAGGCGCAGGCCGAGGCGGTCGCCGTACAGCGCAAGGACGCCGAGGACCTCATCGACGAGATCAAGGACAAGCTCGACGCGCTGATCCCGATCGCGCCGGGAAAGCTCCCGGGTGGGTCGTGGGCACCGGAGCTGCCCAGCGGTGCCGACAACATCACGCCCCGGATGAGGTTCATGCGCACCGAGGTCGAAAACCACTTCAGCCTGCGGTTCCCGGTGGGCTGCTACCGGGCGGAGAACAGCGGCGAGCATCCTCTCGGGCGCGCCTGCGACTTCATGATGAGCTCGGGCGGCGCCATGCCCTCCCCCGAGATGAAGGCGCTCGGCGACAGCCTGGCCGACTGGGCCATCAAGAACGGCCCCAAGCTCGGCGTCATGTACGTGATCTGGCAGCAGCGCATCTACAACCTCGGCCGTCCCGGCTGGCGGCTCATGTCCGACCGCGGCGGAATCACCGCAAACCACTACGACCACGTACACATCTCGATGTACTGACCTGCCAGGGCACTCGCGGGGTGGGCCGGCCACCTCGGCGAGCGAGGCGGCCGGCCCGCTCCGGGTCAGGCCGGGATCTGCTTCTCGTGCCAGGTGTAGTAGAGGTAGGTGCTGCCGGGCCCGGTCAGCGTGCCGTAGACCTGCCAGAAGGTGTTGGTGCCGGGCGAGAAGCGGAAGATCTTGTCCCCGGGCCTGTCGTCCACGATGACCTGCTGTGACCCCGTGGGCCCGATCCGGACCTCGATCGTGAACGTCTCGTTGTCGGGGATGTCGAGGCAGACCTCGTGCGTGTACGCCGTCGGACCGGCGATGTTGTAGAGGCGATTGTCCACCGCCGGCGACTCGACGTTGGTGGGGACGTATTTGTTGACGACGTAGGTGTACCCGCCCGTGGAGCAGTCCACTGCGGAGGTGTCCGCGAGCGCGGGGCCGGCGCCGGTGAGCGTGACGCCGAGAACGCCGGCGGCGACGGTGAGAACGGAGATGGTGCGCTTCATGCCTCTCCTCATCCGTACGGTGTGACGCTTCAACCAAGTAGTTGAAGGCTGAACTGATTTTGATCACATTCGCCACAATTACACAAGTCTGATCAATTACCTGTCCGAATCCGAGTCAAGACGGCCGGGTTCGGCCTCCCGTCGGGTGCAGGCCCGGCGTGCGGCCCGGCCTTCGGCTACGTCATGAACCGCGCTCAGGAGGGGGGTGCCGGGACGGGCAGAACCGCCGGGTGCCTCCGCCCGCTAATCGGGGTGACTACGCGCCGGGTCCGGGGGAGGATGCCGGGATGACCGACACACGTATCGATCCCCCCGTCGTCGCGGGAGAGCGCGAGATGCTGCGCGCCTGGCTGGACTGGCACCGTGACACCCTCGCCGTGAAGTGCCGGGGCCTCACCGAGGAGCAGTTGCGGCTGCGCTCGGTGCCGCCCTCCAGCATGTCGCTGCTCGGCCTCGTACGGCACATGGCCGACGTCGAGCGGGCCTGGTTCCGGAGGCGGCTGAACGGCGAGGATCTTGGCGGCATCTACTTCAGTGCCGACGACCCGGACGGCGAGTTCGACAATGTGGACACCGCGTCGGCCGAGGAGGCCTTCGCGACCTGGCAGGCGGAGATCGAGCAGGCGCGGGCGGCCGAGGAGGCCTGCGCCGACCTGGACGCCATGACGAAGGCGTCCACTCGTGACGGCGTCCACTACTCGCTGCGGTGGATCATGTGCCACATGATCGAGGAGTACGCCCGCCACAACGGCCACGCCGATCTGCTGCGCGAGCGCGTCGACGGCGTGACGGGCGAGTAGCCCCCGACGGCGAGTGGCCTCCCTCAGCCGGACAGGCGGACCGGGTTGACGAGGTCGGCGTAGATGAGCAGGCCGCCCATGACGACCAGCAGGGCCGCCATGACGTACGTCAGCGGGAGCGCCTTGGCCACGTCCACATAACCGGGGACGGGCCTGCGGCGCACCCGCGCGAACGCCCGCTTGACGCCCTCCCAGAGCCCGCCGGCGATATGGCCGCCGTCCAGCGGCAGCAGCGGGATCAGGTTGAACATGCCCACGGCGAGGTTCAGCCCGGCGAGCAGGTTGATGAAGATTTCGATCTTGTTCTCGACCGAGAGGTCGGAGGCGGCGATCTCACCGCCGATGCGGCCCGCCCCGACGATGCCGATCGGCCCGTTCGGGTCGCGCTTCTCCCCCGAGAACGCGGCGTTCCACACGCCGACCATCTTCTTGGGGATGTTGACCATAGCGACGGCGGTGCGCTCGGTCAGCTCCCACATCTGCCCGACGACATAACCGGGGCCCTTCTTCACCACGACGGTGGTCGGGCTCACTCCCAGGAAGCCGACGTTCTTCTCGATCTTGTCCGGGTCGGTGAGCGAGGGCATGTCCTGCGCGATCAGGTCGACCTGGAGGTCGGTCCGCTGCCCGCCCCGCTCGATGCCGAGCGTGGTCACCCCCGCGCCGTGCTCCCGGATCAGGCGCTGCGCGGCCTCCCAGTCGGTGACCGGCGTGCCGCCGATGGCGACGATGTGGTCTCCGGGCCGCAGACCGGCCTTGGCGGCGGGCGTCAGCGGGTCGCTGTCGCGGCAGTCCCGGTGGTCCGCCTCGGCCGCCGGGATGGCGCACTTGGACACCGAGGCCACGACGGGGGTCAGCTCACGGACGCCGAAGCCCATCATCACGACCGCGAACAGCACGAACGCGAGCACGAAGTTCATCGCCGGGCCGCCGGTCATGATGATGACCTTCTGCCACCAGGGCTTGCGGTAGAAGACCCGGCCCTCGTCGCCCGGCCGGATCTCCTCGGACGCGACCGCCCGCGCGTTCTCGATCAGGCCCTGCCAGGGACCGGTGGAGACGCTGCGCAGCTTGCCGGGCTCGTCGGACGCACGCGGCGGCAGCATGCCGATCATGCGGATGTAGCCGCCGAGCGGCACCCACTTCACGCCGTATTCGGTCTCGCCCCGCTTGCGCGACCACATGGTGGGCCCGAAGCCGACCATGTACTGGGTCACGCGTACGCCGAAGAGCTTGGCGGGCACGAGGTGCCCGATCTCGTGAAGGGCGATCGAGACCAGCAGACCGACGAAGAGGATCACGAATCCGGCCGCGAAGAGCCAGCTCATCAGCGCGTACCCCCGAATCGGAGAAGGTGCTCTGGCAGACGAAGCACCCTTCGAGCGTAGCCCACCCGCACGAGGGCGAAGACTTTTCCGGCGCCGGTTCGGCTTGCCCGTGTGTGACCGGTTGGGGACACTTCGTTGACAGTACGCAGTTGGGCGATCACCCTGTGAAAGACGTCAAGAGGGGAGCATCTTGATCCGGATCCTGGTGGCCGAACACCTTCCGTTGGTGCGGCGCGGCCTGGTCGCGTCCCTCGATGGGGAGGACGACCTGCGGGTGGTCGCGGACGTCGGGTCGGGCGAGGACATCGTGCCCGCGGCACTCGACGTACGGCCGGACGCCGCCGTGGTCGACGCCGACCTCCCCGGGGTGGACGGGCTCACGGCCGCCGCGCGGCTGGGAGAGAAGGCCCCGCGCTGCCGCGTGATGCTGCTGTCGGCGCAGCCCAGCCCGGGGCACATCAAGCGGGCCTTCGCGGCGGGCGTCCTCGGCTACCTGGGCATCGAGGTGGCCCCCGAGCATCTGGCCGACGGCATCCGCCGGATGGTCGCCGGACGCCGGGTCGTCGACTCCGAGCTCGCCGTCGCCGCGCTGGAGGCCGCCGACTGCCCGCTGACGCCGAGGGAGCACGAGGTGCTGCGGCTCGCGGCGGGCGGCGGGCGCTCGAAGGACATCGCGGCCGAGCTGGGCCTGTCCGTCGGCACCGTGCGCAACCACCTGTCGCGCATCCTCGTCAAGACCGGAGCGCGCAACCGCGTCGACGCCATACGGATCGCCACCGACTCCGGCTGGCTGTAGGCGGCTCAGGGGCGCCAGATCAGGACGAGCGCGCAGTCGTCGTTGTGGCCGGAGGACATCGCCTGCACGAGCTGCCGGGCCTTGTCGCGGAATCCCGACGGCAGCAGCCGCTCGGCCTCGCCGAGCAACCGGTCGAGCCCGGCGTCGATGTCCCTGCCCGGCTGCTCGATCAGCCCGTCGGTGAACAGCATGAGCGCGTCGCCCTTGCGCAGCACGCCGCTGTCGGTCTCGCAGGCGAGATCGGGCACCACGCCGAGCACGACGCCCTTCGCCGTGGAGACCCGCCACGTGCCCGACCCGGAGTCGAACCGGACCACGGGCGGGTGCCCCGCCGAGGTGATCGTGTACTCCCCCGTGGACAGGTCGAGCTCCAGGTGCACGGCCGTGACGAACCCCTCGTCGCCGAGCTGGCGGTGCAGGTAGGAGTTGCACGCCGCGAGGAAGTCGTCCACCGAGCCGAGCAGGCCGCCGAAGGTGCCCGACAGCATGAGCGCGCGGGTTCCCGCGTCCACGCCCTTGCCGGAAACATCGACGACCGCCAGCTGAACCCGGTCGCCCTCCCGCATCGAGACGACGAAGTCGCCGCCGAACGACGATCCCCCGGCCTGCTTCAGCACCACCTTGCCGCCCCAGTCCTTGGGCAGCGGCGGCAGCTCGCTCTGCCGCTTGAGCCGGTCGCGCAGCTCCAGCAGCATCGCGTCGCCGCGCAGGCCCTGGACGCCGAGCTTGCCCCGCGTCCGCGCCATCGTCCAGGCGAGCGCTGCCGTGAAGGCCATCGTGATGAGCAGGCCGGGGCCGACGCTGAGCACCCCCCTGACCGGGCCCATGTACGTCAGGGCCGCGACGACCACGCACAGCAGGAGCGCGAGACTGCGCAGCCGGAGCTGGAGGCCGCCGATCAGCGTGAAGAGGATCAGCAGCGAGGGCGAGAACCAGTACGCCGACACGTCCGCGTCGAGCACGCCGACCACGACGGTGAGCGTGACGAGAGCGATGAGAAGGTAGCGGTCCTTCGACCACACCTTCCTGACGAAGCGGACCAACGGCACCAGGAGTGGCACACGCGCCAGGAGCGCGCGCAGCCGAGGAGGGATCAGCGGCGCCGGACGGGAATTCATGATGGCCTCGACTGTATCCGGACATCCCAGGTAGCGATACCTGCTTGACCAACGTCTAGATCATCCGGCACGGATA
This sequence comes from Microbispora sp. CL1-1, assembly GCF_012034195.1. Classification (NCBI taxonomy): domain Bacteria; kingdom Bacillati; phylum Actinomycetota; class Actinomycetes; order Streptosporangiales; family Streptosporangiaceae; genus Microbispora; species Microbispora sp. CL1-1. Next base: position 89,394 of record NZ_JAATEK010000026.1, on the reverse strand, counting down.
TTGGCTCGCCTCGCGCGGCGGCCGGCTTCTACGGTGAGACGATGAGCCTCACCGTGCGCGCCATCACGGATTCCGAATGGCCGGCCTACTCGGACGTCCTGTTCGAGGCGTTCAACTCCTCCTATCCTTCTGAGATCCGCGAGCGCTGGCGGGAGCTCGCGGAGATCGACCGCACGATCGCGGCCTTCGACGGTGACCTCGCGGTCGGCGGCGCGCAGATCCTGTCCTTCTCCATGACCGTGCCGGGCGGGCCGATCCCCGTGGCCGGCGTCACGTCGGTGGGCGTGCTCCCCTCGCATCGCCGCCGCGGCGTGCTGACCGCCCTCATGACCCGGCAGTTGCACGACCTGCACGAGAACGGGCGTGAGGCCGTCGCCGCGCTCTACGCCAGCGAAGCCGGCATCTACGGACGCTTCGGGTATGGCAGGGCCGCAGACACCTTGTCCTTCCGCATCCCCACCCACGACTCGGCCTTCACGCGCTCGGCTCCCACCGATCCGGCGCTGCGTCTGCGCCTGGTCCCGCCTGCGGACGCGCTGCCCGCCCTTCAGCGGGTCTACGACGCCGTACGGCCGGGCCGTCCCGGCCTGTACGGGAGGTCCGGCGGGTTCTGGCGCAATGAGATCCTCCCGGACACCGAGCACGACCGGGGCGGGATGGGCCCGCTGCGCTGCCTCGTCGCCGAGGACGCGACGGGAGCGCGCGGCTACGCGCTGTTCCGGGCGAGGGGCAGGTGGAGCGAGCACTCCGTGCCGGAAGGAGAGGTCCGGCTCCTGGAGCTGATGGCCACCGATCCCGCGGCGTACGCGCTGGTCTGGCGCGGCGTCCTCGACCGCGACCTGTGCGCGGTCGTCCACGCCGGGCGGCGGCCGGTGGACGACCCGATCATGCACCTGCTGGCCGATCCCCGCCGGCTCAACGCGATCTGGTTCGACGACCTGTGGATCCGCCTGGTCGACGTCGACCGGGCCCTGGCCGCCCGCGCGTACGCGGCCCCCGCCGACCTGGTCCTGGAGGTCGTGGACGAGATCTGCCCGTGGAACGCCGGCCGCCTGCGCCTCGTCACCGACAAGGGATCGTGCGAACCGACGGACGCGCCCGCCGACCTCACGCTGCCGGTCGACGTGCTGGGCGCGGCCTACCTCGGCGGGCGGCCCCTGCGGGCGGCGGCGGACGCCGGGCTGGTGCGCGAGCACCGGCCGGGAGCGCTGCGCGAGCTGTCGGCCGCCATGATGTGGGACCCGGCTCCCTGGGGCTGCCGGGTGTTCTGATCTCCGCAGGGCCGCCGCGACCGCGTAGGCTTCGAGGCATGGCGCTGCAGAGTTTGCAGATCACCGCGATCACGGCCATGCGGGCCCGTGACGTGTCCCGGCCGACGCCCGAGCAGCAGGAGGCCGCCGACCAGCGGCCGCTGCGCGACGAGACACCCCGGCGGGAACCCCGCCGGGGCCGGGACAGGGACGCTCGCTAGACGTACGGCGCTGGAGGCGCTCAGGCGGGCAGCGGCGGCAGTTCGCCGGTGGCCTCGTATTCGGCCAGCTGCCGGATCCGCCGGGCGTGTCGCTCGGCCCCGGAGAACGGCGTGGCCAGGAAGATCGCGACGAACCTGGTGGCCTCCTCCGGCGTGTGCTGCCGGGCGCCCAGGCTGATCACGTTGGCGTCGTTGTGCTCGCGGGCGAGCTTCGCCGTTTCCTCGTTCCAGGCGAGGGCCGCGCGCACCCCCCGCACCTTGTTGGCGGCGATCTGCTCGCCGTTCCCCGAGCCGCCGATCACCACCCCGAGGCTGCCAGGGTCGCCGGCCACGCCCTGCGCGGCGCGCAGCACGAACGGCGGATAGTCGTCCTCCGCGTCGTAGACGTGGGGACCACAGTCCTCCACCTCGTGGCCCTGCTCCTTGAGCCAGGCGACCAGATGATTCTTGAGCTCGTAGCCGGCATGGTCGGCACCGATGTAGACACGCACGGCACAAGTTTCCCAGAAAGGCTCTGGCGGGGACGACCCCGGGCTCCACTAGAGTAATAGCCGATATGGGCCTGCGTCCCTTACACCCTCCGGCCTGACAGGAGTGTCATGCACGAGCTTCGGTATGTCGGCGACCCGGTCCTGCGTACCCCCGCCGAACCCGTGACGGACTTCGACCGCGAGCTGCGCCGGCTGATCGACGAGATGTTCGCCGTCATGTACCAGTCCGACGGTGTCGGGCTCGCGGGGCCGCAGATCGGCGTGGGCCTGCGGCTGTTCGTCTACGACATCAGCAACCGCAAGGGACACGTGATCAACCCGGAGCTGACGATCGACGACTCCGAGCCGGTCATCGAGGAGGAGGGCTGCCTGTCGGTGCCCGGCAAGGAGACCGGCAGGCCGCTGTACGCCCCGACCCCCCGCGCCGCCGGGGTCACCCTGCGCGGGGTCGACAAGCTCGGCCGGCCCGTCTCCCTGAAGGCCCGCGGCATGCTCGCCCGGTGCTTCCAGCACGAGTTCGACCACCTCGAAGGCATGCTGTACGTCGACCGGCTGGGCAAGGACGAGCGCCGCAAGATCCTGCTGCAGACGCCCTGACGTCCTACATCAGGATGGCCTTGATCTCCAGGAACTCCTCGAGGCCGAACTCGCCCAGCTCGCGGCCGATCCCGGAGTGCTTGTAGCCGCCGAACGGCGCCATCGTGTTGAACCGGCCGCCGTTGACCGACACCTGCCCGGTGCGCAGGCGGCGGGCGACCGCGAGCGCCCTGCCCTCGGTGCCCGCCCAGACCGCCCCCGACAGCCCGTACGGCGTGCCGTTGGCGATCTCGACCGCCTCGTCCTCCGAGGAGAACGGGATGATCGACAGCACCGGGCCGAAGATCTCCTCCTGCTCGATGGCCATGCCCGGCGAGACGCCCGCGAAGATCGCGGGCTCGACGTAGTAGCCGCGCTCCATGGGGTTGTCGGTGCCGCCGAGCACGAGGCGGGCGCCCTCCTCCTGGCCGCGGTTGATGTACTTGACGACCCGGTCGCGCTGGGCGGCGGACACCAGGGGCCCCAGCCGTGTGCCCTCGGCGAACGGGTCGCCGGGGACGTAGGCGCCGGCCGCCTGCACGGCCAGCCCCACGGCGTCGTCGTACTGGTCCCAGTGGACGAGCATCCGGGTCAGCGCGGAACAGGTCTGGCCCGAGTTGAGGTAGGCCCCCGCGACGCCGCTCTTGACCGCCTTCTCCAGGTCGGCGTCGGGCAGGATGATGTTCGCCGACTTGCCGCCCAGCTCCAGCGCCACCCGCTTGACCGTCTCGGCCGCGAGGGCCGCGACCCGGCGGCCCGCCCTGGTCGACCCGGTGAACGAGACCATGTCGACGTCCGGGTGGGCGGCGATGGCCTCGCCGACCACCGGACCGTGGCCGCTGACCATGTTGAACACGCCGGGCGGCAGCCCGATCTCGTGGAAGATGCCGGCCAGCGCGTACGCCGCGAGAGGCGCGACCTCGCTCGGCTTGAGCACGACGGTGCACCCGGCCGCGAGGGCCGGAGCCACCTTGCACACCACCTGGTGGAGCGGGTAGTTCCACGGCGTGATCGCGCCGACCACGCCGACGGGCTCCCGCACGACGAGCGAGTTGCCCACGCGGCCGGCGTCGAACTCGTACCGTTTGGCGAGGTCGGCGTAGGAGGCCAGCACCTCGGCCGGCATCAGCGTCTGCACCTTCAGCGCGAGCGTTAGCGGGGCGCCCATGTCGGTGGCGATCGTGGCCGCGATCTCCTGCGCGCGTTCCTGCAGCAGCCCGGCCGCCGCCCCGAGGAACGCGGCGCGTTCGGCCGGTTCCAGGGCCGACCACGACGGGAAGGCGGCACGGGCGGCGGCGACGGCGGACTCGACGTCGGCGGGTGCCCCGGCGGGCACCCGGTCCACGACCTCCTCGGTCGCGGGATTGACGACGTCGACGGCCTCGCGCGAGGCGGACGGGACCCAGGCTCCATTCACGTAGAGGTGACGCATGTCACTCATCCTTGCGCCTCGGCTGTCAGATGGCGAGTCTTCCGGCCGAAACCTTTCCAGCGGATTCTCGCGAGGGTGAAGGAGCCTGTGAAGTCTCAGGTGAAGATCGGGTCGCGGGTCCTCGACCTCTTCAGCTCGAAGAAGCCGTCGGTGCCGGCGACGAGCAGAACGCCGTCCCACAGGCGCGCGGCGGCCTCGCCCCTCGGGATGGGCGAGACGACGGGGCCGAAGAACGCCGTGCCCTCGACGGCGATGACGGGGGTGCCGACCTCCTGGCCGACCAGGTCGATGCCCTCACCGTGCGAGCGCCGGATCTCCTCGTCGTACTCGTCCGAGTCGTGCGCGGCCGCCAGCGCGGGGTCGAGCCCGGCGGCGGTGAGAGCCTCGGCGATCGTGTCCAGGCCGCGGTCGCGTCCCTCGTCGTGGAAGCGCCTGCCGAACTCGGTGTAGAGGGTGCCGAGCACCTCCTCGCCGTACTTGTCCTTGGCGGCGGCCAGCACTCGCACCGCGCCGAGCGTCTGCTTGACCCGCTCGGCGTAGTCGGCGGGGATGTCCTTGTCCTCGTTCAGCACGGCCAGGCTCATGATGTGCCAGCGCACGTCGATGGGACGGAGCGCGGTGACCTCGTGGATCCAGCGCGAAGTGATCCACGCCCAGGGGCAGGCGGGGTCGAACCAGAAATCGACAAGCTTTCGGTCGGACACTGTGACACCCTCTCGTACGGACTATGGTTCCCTCGGTCGTCAACCCGGGCAGGAAATCTCCTATTCCAGGTAGGAGCGATCTCGAATCCGCCTTGTCGCCGCGGCGTGGCAGGATTCATGCAATCCCTGCCGCGACGGGGCGGCGGGGGCCGGGGGCGTTGATCATGCGATGAGGAGCGGGTGTGGCAGGGAATCTGACACGGGACGAGGCTCGGGAGCGTGCTCGGTTGCTCACCGTCCAGTCCTACCAGGTCGAGCTCGACCTGACCGAGGGCGAGGAGCGGTTCGAGAGCATCACGACGGTCCGCTTCACGTCGGACCGTGAGGGGGCGGACACGTTCATCGACCTCCACGGCGCGCACGTGCGGAAGGTCGTGCTCAACGGCCGGGAGCTGGACGCCGGCACCTACGACGCCGAGAAGGGCCGCATCCCGCTGCCGGGGCTCGCCGCGCAGAACGAGCTGCGCGTGGACGCCGACTGCTCCTACATGCGCACCGGCGAGGGCCTGCACCGCTTCGTCGACCCTGTCGACCAGCAGGTCTACCTGCACAGCCAGTTCGAGACGGCCGACGCGCACCGCATGTACGCCTGCTTCGACCAGCCGGACCTCAAGGCGACCTTCGAGCTGACCGTCCTCGCCCCCGCCGACTGGGAGGTCGTGTCCAACGCCGCCCCCGACGCGGTCGAGGCGCTGGAGGAGCACCAGGGGCGGCACGGCACACTGCAGGCGGCCAAGCGCTGGCACTTCCCGCCGACTCCCGTCATGTCGACGTACATCACGGCCCTCATCGCCGGGCCGTACGCGGTCGTGCGCGACGAGCACGACGGGATCCCGCTCGGGATCTACGTGCGCCGCTCGCTCGCGCAGTATCTCGACCCCGAGAACATCTTCGAGGTCACCAAGCAGGGCTTCGACTTCTTCCACCGCGTCTTCGGGCTGCGCTACCCCTTCGGCAAGTACGACCAGCTGTTCGTGCCGGAGTTCAACGCGGGCGCCATGGAGAATGCGGGCGCGGTGACCTTCCTGGAGGACTACGTCTTCCGCTCGCGCGTGACCGACGCGCTGATCGAGCGCCGCGCGGAGACGATCCTGCACGAGATGGCGCACATGTGGTTCGGCGACCTCGTCACCATGCGCTGGTGGGACGACCTGTGGCTGAACGAGTCGTTCGCCACCTACATGTCCGTGCTGTGCCAGGCCGAGGCCACGCGGTGGGGTCAGGGCGCGTGGACGACGTTCGCCAACGTCGAGAAGGCCTGGGCCTACCGGCAGGACCAGCTGCCCTCCACCCACCCCATCGCCGCCGACATCCCGGACATGCAGGCCGTCGAGGTCAACTTCGACGGCATCACGTACGCCAAGGGCGCCTCGGTGCTCAAGCAGCTCGTCGCGTACGTGGGGCTCGACAACTTCCTCGCCGGGGTGCGCGACTACTTCAACGAGCACGCCTGGAAGAACACCACCCTGCAGGACCTGCTGTCGGCACTGGAGCGCACCTCCGGGCGTGACCTGTCGTCCTGGTCGAAGGAGTGGCTGGAGACCTCGGGCGTCAACACGCTGCGCTCGTCGTTCACCACCGACGACGAGGGCCGGTTCCTGAGCTTCGACGTGCTGCAGGAGGCCACGCAGGAGCACCCGACGCTGCGCTCGCACCGCGTCGCCATCGGCCTGTACTCCCTGCGCGACGGCGTGCTGACCCGGACCAAGCGGGTCGAGCTCGACATCGTCGGCGCGCGGACGTCCGTGCCCGAGCTGATCGGCGAGGTCCAGCCCGACCTCGTGCTGGTGAACGACGACGACCTCACGTACGCGAAGATCCGCCTCGACGACCGGTCGCTGCAGACCCTCGTGAACGGCGGGATCAGCGCGTTCGCCGAGTCGCTGCCCCGCGCGCTGTGCTGGTCGGCCGCCTGGGACATGACGCGCGACGCCGAGATGGCCACCCGCGACTACGTCAAGCTGGTCGTCTCCGGCATCGACTCGGTGCGCGACCTCACCGTCCTGCAGACCGTGCTGCGCCAGGCCCGCCAGGCCGTGCAGCAGTACGCCGACCCGGCGTGGCGGGCCACCGGCCTGAACGAGCTGGCCGGCGCGCTGCGCCGCCTCGTCGCGTCGGCCGAGCCGGGCTCGGACCACCAGCTCGCCTACGTCAACGCCCTCGCGGCGACCGCCGTCTCACCCGAGGACCTGGCGTTCCTCAAGGGCATCTTCGACGGCACCGCGGTGCCCGAGGGCCTGGCCGTCGACGCCGACCTGCGCTGGACGCTCATCCAGTCGCTCGTGTCCGGCGGCGTCCTCGGCGCCGCGGAGATCGACGCCGAGCTGGCCAGGGACGCCACGGCGACCGGCGAGCGCTCGGCCGCCACCAGCCGGGCCTCGATCCCGACCCCGGAGGCCAAGGCCGAGACCTGGGCGACGATCGTGGGCGGGAAGCTGAGCGGCGCGCTGCTGCGCGCCACGATCCTCGGCTTCATGGACCCGCAGCACCCCGAGCTGCTGGAGCCGTACGCCGACCGCTACTTCGAGGAGGTCGGGCGGATCTGGAGCGAGTGGACCTCCGACATGGCGCAGAACTTCGCCATCGGCTGCTACCCCGCGCTGCTGATCAGGCCGGAGACCGTGGCCCGCACGCAGGAGTACATCAGCACCACGCAGCCGCCGCACGCGCTGCGGCGCCTGCTGCTGGAGGGCGCCGACGGCGTCAGCCGGGCGCTGCGCGCCCGGGAGCGGGACGCCGCCGCCGGATCCGCCGCCTGATCCGCCTGTCCGATCCGCTGGCTGATCCTGGCCTGATGCCGGTCTGATCCTGACCGGACCGGCGTCGGGCCGCACGATCACGACCCCGAGGGCCCCGGCACACCGCCGGGGCCCTCGGGCGCATCAGAGGACATGCGGGCGCAGCAGGGGTCCCGTGCGGCGGGCGTGTCGCCGCGGACGCGTAGGGGCCTCGGGCGTGTGGCGCGGCCAGCGCAGAGGCGAGGCGCGGGCGGATGGCGTGGGCGTGTCGCCGCGGACGCATAAAAGCCTCGCGCTTGTGGCGCGGACGCACATAGGCGAGGCGCGGGCCGGGCGGCGCGGGGGCGCCGGCTGGGCTGTGGCCGGCGAGCGAAAGCGGGCCTGTGGCGGGCGCGCCGGCGAGGCTGTGGCGGGCGCGTGAAAGCGGGCCGCAAGCCGGATGCAAGGCACCGGGAGTGCGATGGGGATGCCAGGACCGTTCGCCGCGGCGTCCACAGGACCGTTCACGACCCTTCACCGTGCCCCTCACCGGGCCCCTCACCGGGCCCCTCACCGGGCCGCTGAAAGGGCCGTTCACAGGATCTTCGACGGAACCTTCGCTTGGGCCCTTCACCGGGCGGACGGGCCGGGCTACCGTCCGTCCAGGAGGCCCGTGAACGCCATGATCCCTATGCTCGTCGCCCTCGCCGTCGTGGCCGTCCTCGTCGCGACGGTCGTCTCCGCCTACAACCGCCTCGTACGCGCCCGCAACAACGTCGACAACGCCTGGGCGCAGATCGACGTGCAGCTCAGGCGGCGCTACGACCTGATCCCCAACCTCGTGGAGACCGTCAAGGGCTACGCCGCCCACGAGCGGGCGACCCTGGAGGCCGTCGTCGCGGCGCGCTCGCAGGCCATCGGCGCACAGGGCCCCGAGGAGCGGGCCGCGGCCGAAAACCTGCTGTCCGGCGCGCTGAAGAGCCTCTTCGCGGTGGCCGAGGCCTATCCCGACCTCAAGGCGAGCGCCGGCTTCGCCGAGCTCCAGGAGGAGCTGGCCACCACGGAGAACCGGATCGCCTACTCGCGGCAGTACTACAACGACGCCGTCCTGACCTACAACAACGCCATCCAGACGGTGCCCGCCAACCTCGTGGCGGGCATGACCGGCTTCACGCCCCGCGAGTATTTCCAGGCGCCCGGCGAGGAGCGCGGCCCCGTCCAGGTCGGGTTCTGACCATGGCCTTCTGGGCGGCCGCGGCGGCGGCGACCGGGCTGTGGCTGCTGCTCCTGCTCGCGCTCGCCGCGGCGACGAGAAACCCGGACGTCGAGCCGGGCCCGGCCACCGGAGTGCTCGCGGAGCACTCCCCCGCGGTGGTCGACCTGATCACCGGCGGCTGGCGGCTGTGCGACGAGGCGGCCTCCGCCACCCTGCTCGACCTGGCCGCCAGGGGCGTCGTGGCCGTCGAGGAGATCGGCCCCGAGCTGTCCCTCGTACGGCTGCGCAAGGACCCCGGCGGCCTGCGGCCGTACGAGCGGCTCGTCTACGACCACGTGCGCGCGCTGGCCGTGGACGGCGTGGTGGCGACGGGGGCGCTGGCCGAGGGCTCGCGCGACCTGCGCCGGTGGTGGAAGAGCTTCCGCAGGAAGGTGATCGTCGAGGCGCGGGAGCAGGGCCTGTCACGGCCGCGCTGGAGCCGGGGCCACGCGCTGCTCCTCGGCGCGGCGGCGGTGGTCCCCGCCGCGGCGATCGGCATCGCGGCCGGTGCCGGCGACGCCGGTGCGGACCACAACGGCGGGCCCGGAGCGGCGATCGTGTCCTTCGCCCTGCTCGTGATGTTGATGGGCAGGCTGAACGGGGAGCGCGGCACGGCCGAGGGGGCCGCGGCCGCCGCGCACTGGCTGGGCGTCCGCGAGCACCTGCGGGCGACGGGACGGTTCGCCGAGCAGCCCGCCGCCTCGGTCACGATCTGGGGCCGCCACCTCGCGTACGCCGCCGCGCTCGGGCTCGCGCCGCGTGCCGTCGGGAACCTCCCGGTCAGCACCCCCGCCGACGACAACCGGGCCTGGTCCGACTATGGCGGGATGTGGCACGTCGTGAACGTCCGCTATCCCTCGCGCCTGCTGTGGGGCCGGCCGCCGGGGACGACGATCGTACGGGGTCTCGCGGCCGGCTGGTTCGCCGGGTTCTTCACCTGGATCCTCCTGGTGGCCGCCGCCGCGTTCGGCGTGTGGCCGGACGGTCTGGTCCTGCCCGCCGCCCTCGCCGTAGGCCTGGTGGTAGCGGGCCTGCCGGTCGTCTACGCGATCGGCGACCTCGGCGGCGCGGCGACCGTCGAGGGCCGGATCGTACGGCTGCGCCGATTCCGCGACGGCAGCAAGGGGGACGACACCGCCAAGTGGACCTACTGGTGCGCCATCGACGAGGGAGGCTCCCGCGACGTCAGGGCGATGTGCCTGAGCGAGGACCTGTGGCGCCGTCTGCGGGAGGGCGACACGGTGCGGGCCGTGGCGGGGCGCAGGCTCGGCTGGATCAGGCGGATCGACGTGATCGAGGACTCCCGGCTGCGGGCCTCCTACGACGACACCGGTGAGCACCTGGTGGACGCGCCGGAGAACCTCGGCGAGGTGCGCATCCTGCCCGACCGCCCCGCGCGCGCCTTCCGGGCCGAGGACGGCGGGGCCGATGCCCCCCGGCGCCCTGAGTAAGGTCGTCGGGTGCACTCAGCCCACGACCTGTTGATCGCCCTGGCCGGGAGGTACTCGTTCGGTGACGTCGGCGCGCTCGCGCCGGCCGTGCTCGGAGATGGGGACCAGGCGGCCCTGGTCGCGTCGGTCTGCGAGTTCGGCCAGCGGTTGCTCACGCTCGACGCGGAGGACTTCCACACCGTGATCGACGCCCAGACGGTGCCCGCCGACCTGCGCAGGCGCGCCCGCGCGTGCCACATGCCGCAGACGCCCCGGGAGCAGCCGCGCGGCGCGCTCGACTCGCTGCGGCCGGCGTACGCACTGCTCCTGGAGGTCGTCGAGGCCCGCTGGAGGCGGCGCGAGCTCAGCTCGATGATCGCGGCCGTGCACATCTGCAGCGAGTATCTTCCGCTGCTCGCCTTCGAGCCCGCACTCGGACACGCGGGCGACCCGGCCCGGTGGCCGGAGGGCCTGCGCGCTCCCGGCAGCCGGTTCGGGGCCATGCCCGACCGGGACTGCGATCACACCAGGGCGGAGCGGTCGGCGGCCGAGCGGACCCTGCGGGTGGCCGTGGAGCCGCCACCCGGCTGGCGGGCCTACTTCGACCGGCAGCACAGCCAGGTGGCGGGGGCGCTCGCCACCTGCGCGGGCCGGTGCCGCACCCCCTGCTCCGCCCTCGACTGGGTGCCGGACCTCGACGACCTGTCCGCCCGCTGCCGGATCGCGCTGACGTTCGCCGACACCCCGCTCGTACGGCTGCGCCACGCGGCCCCGGTCGGCCACGGCTTCGGCGTGCCGTCGCCGGAGGAGGTGCTGGAGGCGTGGGAGCGCAGCCGCGCCGCGCTGGCCAAGCACGAGGCGGCCGCCGCCGTCACCGCCGACGACGGCTTCCCGCTGCCGGGGTTACCCTCGCTGTTCTCCGCCGTGGCGGCGGCGCCGGTGCGGCCGGCCACACTGCTCGCCGACGTCGCCGCCCACATCGTGAACCTCCTTAAGGACTGACCGCGTCACCACATCGGCGGCCTGCGGTCGCCCCAGAATCCACCGACGGACGCCTCCACCTGGGACGACAGCGAGATGAGCGTCCCCTCCTCGCCGAACCTGCCCGCCAGCATGACGCCGATGGGCAGGCCGTCGGGCGTCCAGTAGAGCGGGAGGTTCACCGCGGGCTGGCCGCTCACGTTGTAGATGGCCGCGAAGGGTGCGAAGCGCATCATCCGCTCGAACGTCTCCTCGGGCGACTCGACGTCCTCGAACCAGCCCACCGGCACGGGCGGCTGGGTCACGGTCGGCGACAGCACCGCGTCGTACGCGTCGGTGACGAGCAGCGCGAAGCGGGTGGCGAGCTGGAGCGTCCCCTGCGCCTGGAGGAACTCCGGGGCCGAGACGGCGCGGCCGCGCTCGCGCAGCCACGCGGTGAGCGGGCGCAGCTTCGGCTCCAGCTCCTCCGCCACGGGGTGCATGCACGAGAAGCTGAACCACATCTTGACGAACTCGGGCACCACGTCCGGGCCGAACGGCGGCGCGATCTCCTCCACCTCGTGGCCGAGCGACTCCAGCACCGCCGAAGCGCTCTCGTACGCCGCCAGCACGTCGGGGTGGACCTCCGCGCCGGGCACGGCGGGGGTGGCGAACCTGGCGATCCGCAGTCGCCCCGGCTCGCGCCCGACGTAGGCCGAGAACGACCCGAGCTCGGGCGCCGGCGCGTGGTAGAGGTCCCCGGGGTTGTTGTGGGCCATGACGTCCAGCAGCGCGGCGGCGTCGGCGACGTTCCTGGCCAGCGGCCCGTTGGTCGACAGCCCCGCGAGGTCGGGGATGATCGGGCCCGCGGAGATGCGGCCCCGGCTCGGCTTGATGCCGAACAGGCCGCAGACGGAGGCGGGGATGCGGATCGAGCCCGCGCCGTCGCTGCCCTGCGCGGCGGGCGCGAGTCCGGCCGCGACGGCGGCCGCCGCTCCCCCGCTCGACCCTCCGGCCGACCGCGTGATGTCCCACGGCGTACGGGCCGGCTCGTGCAGGTAGGTCTCGGTGTAGCAGGGCATGCCGAACTCGGGGGTGCTGGTCTTGCCCAGCATGACCGTGCCGGCGTCTCGCAGGCGCTCGACCACGCTGTCGTCCGCGGGTGCGACGAACCCCTCGTACGTGGCCGAACCGAAGTGCAGCGGCACGTCCTTGACGAAGTTGAGGTCCTTGATCGGGATGGGCACGCCCAGCAGCGGGGGCAGGTCCCCGGTGTCACCGGCGGCCAGCCGGGCCTCCTGCTCGCGTGCCTGGGCGAGGGCCCGGTCGGCCGTCACCGTGACGAACGCCCCCAGGCCGGGGTCGAGCCGCTCGATGCGCTCCAGGTAGTGCTCGGTGATCTGAACAGGAGAAAGTTCACCCGTACGTACGGCTGCCGCCTGCTCAAGAGCGGTAAGATCGTGAATGTGCGCCACGCTACCGAACGGTAGGCCTCTGGGCCGCGGATATCTAGAGAAGATACCCGCACTTCCGAGCAACGAATCAGCTCAAGCAGGCCACAAAAGTATGAACCATCCAACACTAGGCAAGCCGCTGACGGCTCAACTACCGTGAGTGATGTGGATACCGGTCTAGCGCCAGAAGACGGTCACGATACGTCACCTATATGGGTGGGTGACCAATCGTCAGAGCAGGCGGAACGCCCTTCGGCGCCCCCTGAGGCGCCGGCGACTCCGACGTACGCTCCGGTCGAGCGAACGTCGCTGATCAGCCTGTGGCAGGACACGCGATATCGCCACCTGCGCAGGCGGGCCGTGATCGCCGTCGCGGCGGGCGTGGTGTTCGGCGTGCTCTTCGGCAGCTGGCGGCTCGGGCTCACCGCGGCCATCCTCGCGTGCGTCGCCGACGCCGTCTATCGGGCGAGGACCGTCTCCACCATCCCCGCGTGGCGGCGCGCCTCCGCGGCCGAGCGGCAGACGGAGGCCCAGCTCAAGAAGCTGGAGCGCAACGGATATAAAACGCTGCACGCCCGGGCCATCCCCGGCAGCGAGGCGCAGATCGACCACCTCGTGGTCGGGCCCACCGGCGTGTACGCGGTGGACTCGGAGAAGTGGGACAAACGGCTGCCCGTACGGGTCCAGTCGCACCGCAAGCTCTTCCACGGCCCGTTCAACCAGAAGCCGCGGCTCGACGAGGCCCGGTGGGAGGCGGCGCAGGCCAGCGACCTGATCAGCAAGGCGCTCGGCCGGGAGATCACCGTGGTGCCGTCCCTGGCCATCTACGGTCCGCCGATCCCGTGGCGCATCCTCAACATCCGCGAGGTGGACGTTTTCTCCGGCGGGCTGGTCCGCAAGTGGATCACCAAGCGGGAGAGGTCGCTAACCACATCGGAGATCGACGCGATCTACCGGGCCGCCGAACGCGTGCTGCCCGCGCGCTACCCCGAGTAAAGCGCGGCACCCCAGGTAGAGCGCGTCGCGAGCGAAGCGCGGCATCCCAGGTAGAGCGCGTCGCGAGCGAAGCGCGGCGAGAGCGTGGCACCCCGGAGCGAGCCGGTTTCCGGGGGGACACGTCCCGACTCGTGGACAGCGGGTCTCGGCAGCCGGGCAGTGGTCGTACCATTTGAAGACTCAGTAGTCTCCGGATGGGGGTCCCTCGATGCCCGCTCTCAGGTCCCGCACTGTCACTCACGGCAGGAACATGGCCGGCGCCCGTGCGCTGCTTCGGGCCACGGGCGTAGCGGGCAGCGACCTCGGCAAGCCGATCGTCGCGATCGCCAACAGCTTCACCCAGTTCGTGCCCGGCCACGTGCACCTGCGCGAGGTCGCCGACGTGGTGGCCGGCGCGGTCCGCGAGGCGGGGGCCGTCCCGCGCGAGTTCAACACGATCGCCGTCGACGACGGCATCGCGATGGGCCACGGCGGCATGCTCTACTCGCTGCCGTCCCGCGAGCTGATCGCCGACGCCGTCGAATACATGGTCAACGCCCACTGCGCCGACGCGCTGGTCTGCGTCTCCAACTGCGACAAGATCACGCCCGGGATGCTGCTCGCCGCCTTCCGGCTCAACATCCCCACGATCTTCGTGTCCGGCGGCCCGATGGAGGCCGGCAAGATCCCCGGCCGCAAGCTCGACCTGATCGACCCGATGATCGCTTCGGCCGACGAGAGCGTGTCGGACGCCGACCTCCTGGCGATGGAGGAGAACGCCTGCCCGACCTGCGGGTCCTGCAGCGGCATGTTCACCGCCAACTCCATGAACTGCCTCGCCGAGGCGATCGGCCTGGCCCTGCCCGGCAACGGCACCACGCTGGCGACCCACAAGGCCCGCAAGGCCCTTTTCGAGGACGCCGGACGGCAGATCGTCGACATCACCCGGCGTTACTACGAGGAGGACGACGAGGCGGTCCTGCCGAGGAGCATCGCCACCCGCGAGGCGTTCGAGAACGCGATGGCGCTCGACGTCGCCATGGGCGGATCGACCAACACGATCCTCCACATCCTGGCCGCCGCCCGCGAGGCGGGCGTCGACTTCGGGCTCAAGGAGATCAACGAGATCTCGCTGCGCGTGCCGTGCCTGTGCAAGGTCGCCCCGGCCACGATGAAGTACCACGTCGAGGACGTGCACCGGGCGGGCGGCATCCCCGGCATCCTCGGTGAGCTCGACCGGGCCGGCCTGCTCCACCGCGACCTGCCGACCGTCCACTCCGCCTCCATCGCGGAGTACATCGCCAAGTGGGACCCGAAGTCCCCCGAGGTCACCGACGAGGCTTTGGAGCTGTGGCACGCCGCCCCCGGCAACGTGCGCACCGTCAAGGCGTACTCGCAGGACGCCCGCTGGGAGTCGCTCGACCTCGACCGCGCCGAGGGCTGCATCCGCGACCTCGACCACGCGTACACAAAGGACGGCGGCCTCGCCGTCCTGTACGGGAACATCGCCCAGGACGGCTGCGTGGTCAAGACGGCCGGCGTGGACGAGTCGATCTGGCGCTTCTCGGGCCCGGCGGTCGTGTTCGAGTCGCAGGAGGCGGCCTCCGAGGGCATCCTCGGCGGCAAGGTCAAGGCCGGCGACGTGGTCGTCATCCGCTACGAGGGCCCCAAGGGCGGCCCCGGGATGCAGGAGATGCTCTACCCGACGAGCTTCCTCAAGGGCAAGGGCCTGGGCAAGGCGTGCGCGCTGATCACCGACGGCCGCTTCTCCGGCGGCACGTCGGGCCTGTCGATCGGCCACGCCTCCCCCGAGGCCGCCGAGGGCGGCGCGATGGCCCTGATCGAGGACGGCGACATCATCGACATCGACATCCCGGGCCGTTCGATCGAGCTCAGGGTGGCCGAGGACGTGCTGGCCGCCCGCCGCGAGCGGCTGCTGGCCGACCTCGGCGGCTACCGGCCGCGCGACCGGCAGCGTCCGGTGTCAGCCGCCCTCCAGGCGTACGCCGCGCTGACCACGTCGGCCTCGACCGGCGCGTCCCGCGACCTGTCCCAGCTCTCCCGCTAGACCCGGGAAACGCGTGGGGCCGCCTCCGAGGAGGCGGCCCCACGTTCTCCTGCCGTCAGCTGTAGGAAACCGTCTGCACGCTGCAGTTGGTCATCCACGGACCGGGATAGACCGGGGCCGTCGTGCAGCCCCAGGTGGCGGTCACGGTGGTGGTTCCCGCGGGGATGCTGACGCTGCCGGCGGTGCCGGCGAAGTCGTACGAATGGCCCTCACTGCATATGGCGGAGACGCTGACGGACGTCGTCCCGCTGGGCAGCGTCTTCGTGAACTGCCACGCGTGCGTGGCCGGGACCGCGACCAGGCTGCTGTAGGGCACCCCTACGACGGAGATGGGGTACCAGTCCCTGGTGTCCCCGAAGCTGTTGTAGTTGAGGCAGTCCACTGTGGCGTTCAGCGTGACGGTGTCGGCCATGGCGGGGCTGGGCGCGAGCGCGAGGCTCAGCACGCCGGTGGTCACGAGCGCCGCACCGAGCGCGAGCACTCTCCGGGCTGGATTCGCAGCGAACATTGGTGTCCCTTCTCCCTCATTTCAACAACGAATGCACCATCTCCCCCAGGAACGGTCAATCTCCGGAGTTTTCGGAAGTCCGGAATGTCGGGCCGGCTGAAAATGCGCCGAGCCGGGGGCCCGAAACGCACCGCCGGCCCGCCCGGATAACCGAAATCCGATATGCAGCGGATGATCGCAGAGATTTCAGGCACGATTCGGCGAAATGTTTCGAATGCCCCGCTCATGGTGATTTCCGGGTGGAGCCCGGTCTCTGAAAGTTTCAGAGCGTCGTCCGCCCACGACCACCGCGAAGCCGTCCGGCTCTCATGGTTCACCGCCGTTGCCGGGCCGCCCACAGGTGATGCGGGGCCGTGTGGAAGCCGTGCCGGACCGGGCGCAGGCGGCGAACAGGCCGCCATCACGCCGGTCTTCGCCGTCGTCGGCCTTCACGTCACCAGGACCGTACGGCCCGGCGAGGGGATGCACGCCGGGAGGGTGGCCGTGGCCGTGGGGCTCGCCGGGCGGATGCGCGCCGCGATGTGACGAGTCGTATGGCACGGCAAGGGGATTGCACGCCAGGATGCGGCCGTGGTCGTAGGCCACGGGCGGGCGGATGCGCGGCGCGGTGACGACAGCGGGCGGGGACGACCGGTTTCCTCCGCAGGCGGTCGGGCGTCCCGGACAGAAAACGGTGGCCGGAAGGACAGGCCACCCTAGCGCCGTTACCGAGCACGCGTTCGGAAAAATGTCAGTGCTCGTCGCTATTGTCGAACTATGGCCAACGTCATTCGGCACTCGCTGACCGCCGAGGAACTCGCCGCCCTCGCCCTGTCGCTCGCTCACCTCGGTGCCGGCCCGCAGTCGGTCACCGCCCGGCGCGGTCTGCGCCACGCTTTCGAGCACCTCGATCTGGACGACGACGTCATCGCCACGACCCTGACCACCCTGACCACTCCGCTGCCCACCGACGTCGCCCGCCGGGCGCGGGCGGTGGCCAACGCGATCACCGCCCGCCTGGTGATCCGCATCCAGTATCACGACGCGGCGGGCCGGATGACGGTCCGCGACGTCGAGCCGGTGACCTGCCTGGTCCACGGCGAGTTCTGGTATCTGGTGGGCTGGTGCCGCATGCGCCGCTCGATCAGGGCGTTCCGCTTCGACCGCATCCTGGCGGTGGAGCCGACCGACCTGCCTGCGCGTGCTCACCTGCCGCAGCGCTACCTGCCGTTCCAACGCCGCTCGCGGGCCCGCCGCCCGTCCGCGGCCTGACTCGACAGCCCGGCTCCGGTCCCTGAACCGGCGGCCCGGCTACGCCGCCCGCGGGCGTGGCACCCACGCCCGCGGGCCGTACGGCCACCCGCGCCGGGCGGCCGGAATCAGCCCGGAGCAGCCCAAGGAGCCCCAAGGCAGCCTGGAGAAAGCCCCGGAGCTGCCCGGTGAGAGCACGGGGACGGACGCGGCTCAGCCGCCGCAGCAGCCACCACCGCAGCAACCGCCGCCCGCGCCACCCGACGGACGGGCGGCGGGAGCCCCGGACGCCCTGCCCGTGACGGCCACGGTGGACAGCAGCTTCACGGTGTCGTCGTGGCCGGAGGGGCAGACCGCCCGGTCACCGGCCTCAGCCATGGGACGGTTGAGTTCGAACGTCGACCCGCACGCGCGGCAACGGTAGTCATAGCGAGGCATGCGTCCAGATTAGAGCCCGGCCCGGCGTAAGCGGGCGTCCCCGGGCAGGCGGCGCAGCCGAAGTAGGTGGTCACATGGCCGGCCATAGACCGGCGACCGAGCCGCCTGCAGGAAGGACGACGACCCGGCGTAAGCGGGCGTCCCCGGGGAGGCGGCGCAGCCGAAGTAGGTGGTCACGCAGCCGGCCATAGACCGGGCACCAAGCCGCTGCCAGGAGGGATGACGACCCTGCGTAGGCGGGCGTCCCGGGGAGGCGGCTCAGGCGAAGTGGATGGTCGCGTAGTCGGCGATGGGCCGGAAGCCGAGCCGCTGATAGATGGAGTTGGACGTGGGGTTGTCCAGATCGGTGAACAGCAGCACCTCGGTGGCGCCGTCGTCGAGCGCCTTCCTGCTGGCCGCGTGGGCGACGGCGCTGCCGTACCCGCGTCCGCGCAGCTCGGGCGGGGTGTAGACGGGCCCGATCCGCGACATGCCGGCGATCGGCGCGGAGACACCGGCGATGGAGACGGACCGGCCGTCGTCCTCCCACATGATCAGTTCCTCCCGGTTGACCCGGGCGGCGACGACCGGAGTGGGGTCGGCCGTGCGCTCGGCATGCGCCTCGTGCTGGAACTCCCGGATGAAGCTCACGGCCGTCGGCAGGTCGCCGGCGCCCGCGACGCGGGGCTTCCCCGGCGCGGAGGAAGCCCGCAGCGCGCCGAGGCGATAGAGCCGCTCGGCCCGGCGGCGGGTCTCCGGCCGCCACCACGCGGCCGCGAACGCCTCGGCGACGGCGATCGGACCACCGACCGCGGGCACGTCGTGGTCCAGCTCGATCAGGTCGCGTGCCAGCAGGGGAAGCGCCGCGAGCGGAACGTCGCCCAGCGCGAGCGGATAGGGCGGCGTCTGGCAGGCCGCCCCTGCCACGGTGTCGCCGTCCTCCAGCCAGGCCAGCAGGGGATCGACCGTGAACTGACCGCTGCGGATCCCGCGCAGCACGGTCAGCATGACCGTGCTGCGGACGGGATCGCGCAGCAGCCAGGGCTCCGCCGCCGCGGCGTACTCCTCCACGTCGGCGGTGATCGTCCACCTCATGACGTCGCCCGTCAGGCCGCCGTCTCCGACAGGTAGGGCGCCCACTGCGGATCACCGTCGAGTTGCGCGCCGATGAGCCGCCAGTGCGCGCCGTGCGGCACCACGGGGGCCACCCGCAGCGCCCAGCCGAGCTCCTCCAGCAGCTTGTCGGCCTTGCGGTGGTTGCACGGCGTGCACGAGGCGACGCAGTTCTCCCATGTGTGAGGGCCACCCCGGGATCGCGGGATGACGTGATCGATGGTCTCGGCCCGCTGGCCGCAGTAGGCACAGCGGAAGTTGTCCCGGCGCATCAGCGCGGCCCGGGTGAGCGGGATGCGCGTCCGGTAGGGGATGCGGACATAACGCCGGAGCCGGATCACCGATGGGACGTCGAGCGTGCGCGTGGCCGAGCGCAGGACCGCGCCCCGGCCGTCGCGGTGGACGACGTCCGCCTTCTCTCTCAGCACCAGAATTACGGCCCGGTGCAGGGAGAGCGTGGTCAGCGGTTCGTATGTGGCGTTCAGGAGCAGGACTTGGCGCATCAGCCGGCCTCCACAGCGGTCTCGGCTGTGCGCCTGGGTTGTGGTCCCGTCGGTTGGGACCCGGATGCTTCCGTCACAGGGACCTCCGCCGGACGGCCCAGCGGATCGTCACCACGGCACCGCCCTTCACCAAAGTGTGGCCTTGTCGGCGGCCCCCGCGCCACCCCATAAAGGGTCTGTGAGGTGAACGACTGGGACGCCTGCTGCTTCTATGCCCAGGTGTTCACCCCTTTATTCCCGTCTTGGCCGGGTACGGACGATGTACCGCCGCAGGCGTCCGGCTGTTTTAAAGTGCCTGCATGAGCCGAGTGCCGTACCCGCCAGCCCGCCGTGACGACATCGTCGACGATCTCCACGGAACGCCCGTCCCCGACCCGTACCGGTGGCTGGAGGATCCGGACGATCCGGCGACGAAGGAGTGGCTGGACGCGCAGGAGACCCTCTTCAGGTCCGCCGAGCTCGAAGGGCGCGACCACTTCCGCGAGCGCATCGCCGAACTCCTGCGTTCCGGGTCGGTGGGCACGCCGTCCTGGCGCGGCGAGCGCCGCTTCTTCACCCGGCGGGCCCCCGACCAGGAGCACCCGGTCCTGTACGTCGCGGACGGCGGCGGCGAGCGGGTGCTGCTCGACCCCACCGCCCTCGACCCCTCGGGCCTGACCACGCTCGACTCCTACCAGCCGGACAAGGAAGGCAACCGGCTGGCGTACCAGATCTCGGTCGGCGGTGACGAGGAGTCGCGCCTGTACGTCGTCGACGTGGCGACCGGAGAGATCATCGAGGGGCCGATCGACCGCTGCCGCTACTCCCCCGTGGCCTGGCTGCCCGGCGGGGAGGCGTTCTACTACGTGCGCCGGCTGGCGCCCTCGCTGGTCCCGGCCGGCGAGGAGCAGTATCACCGCCGCGTCTACCTGCACCGCGTCGGCACCTCTCCCGACGACGACGTGCTGATCTTCGGCGAGGGCCTGGAGAAGACCAACTACTACGGGGTCTCGGTCTCCCTCGACGGCAGACGGCTGTCGGTCTCCGCCTCGCGGGGCACCGCCCCGCGCAACGACCTGTGGGTGGCCGACCTGGCCGCCTCGTCGCCGGAGGCGCCGGAGCTGGTCACCGTGCAGCAGGACGTCGACGCCCAGACCGGGCTCCACTTCGGCCGCGACGGGCGGCTCTACGTCTTCACCGATCTCGACGCCCCGCGTGGGCGGGTCTGCGTCACCTCGCCGGAGACGCCCGGCCGTGAGCACTGGCGCGACCTGATCCCCGAGGACGCCGAGGCGGTGCTGTCCGACTTCGCGATCCTCGACGGCATGGCCGAGCCGGTCCTGCTCGTCGGCTGGACCCGCCACGCGATCGGCGAGATCTCCGTCCATGCCCTGGAGAGCGGCGAGCGGATCGGTGAGGTCCCGCTGCCGGGGCTCGGCTCCATCGGAGGGATCTTCGAGCGCCCAGAGGGCGGGCACGAGGCCTGGTTCAGCTACACCGACGGCATCACCCCGACCGCCGTGTAC
Source organism: Microbispora sp. CL1-1 (assembly GCF_012034195.1). Taxonomy (NCBI): domain Bacteria; kingdom Bacillati; phylum Actinomycetota; class Actinomycetes; order Streptosporangiales; family Streptosporangiaceae; genus Microbispora; species Microbispora sp. CL1-1. Next base: position 68,585 of record NZ_JAATEK010000026.1, on the reverse strand, counting down.
CACTACGACGCGCTGACCGGCGATACCTCGCTCTGGGAGGCGCCGCCTGGCGCGGTGGAGGTGCCCGAGGCGACCACCGAGCAGGTGGTCTACCGGTCGAAGGACGGCACCGAGGTGCGCATGCTGGTCACCTCGCGCCCCGGCTCCGGGCCCCGTCCCACGATCCTGTACGGCTACGGCGGCTTCGGCGTCCCGCTGACCCCCGGGTTCTCCGCCACGACGCTGGCCTGGGTCGAGGCGGGCGGCGTCTACGCGGTCGCCCAGCTTCGCGGCGGCGGCGAGGAGGGCGAGCAGTGGCACCGTGACGGCATGCTCGGCAACAAGCAGAACGTCTTCGACGACCTGCACGCGGCGGCCGAGCACCTCATCGCCACCGGCGTCACCACCCGGGACCAGCTCGCCATCTCGGGCGGGTCCAACGGCGGGCTGCTCGTCGGCGCGGCGCTCACCCAGCGCCCCGACCTGTACGCGGCGGTCGTGTGCTCGGCGCCGCTGCTCGACATGATCAGGTATGAGAAGTTCGGTCTCGGGGCGACCTGGAACGTCGAGTACGGCTCGGCCGACGTGCCGGAGGAGTTCGCCTGGCTGTGGAGCTACTCGCCGTACCACCACGTGCGTGAGGGGGTGTCCTACCCGGCCACGCTGTTCACCGTGTTCGCGTCCGACACCCGTGTCCATCCCCTGCACGCGTGGAAGATGGCGGCGGCCCTGCAGCACGCACAGGCGGGCGACCGGCCGATCCTGCTGCGCAACGAGACCGAGGTGGGGCACGGCGCCCGGGCCGTGAGCCGGTCGGTCGAGCTCTCGGCCGACCAGCTCGCGTTCCTGGCCCGGCACACCGGCCTGAAGGTCGGCTGAGGCGCGGAGGTCAGCGCGGGAAGATGACGGTCTTGTGGCCGTCCAGCAGCACGCGGTGCTCCGCGTGCCAGCGGACGGCCCGGGCCAGCGCCTGGCATTCGAGGTCACGGCCGATCGCGGCGAGGTCCTCGGGCGAGTGGGTGTGGTTCACCCGCGCGACCTCCTGCTCGATGATCGGCCCCTCGTCGAGGTCGGGCGTCACGTAGTGCGCCGTGGCGCCGATCAGCTTCACGCCCCGCGAGTACGCCTGGTGGTACGGTTTGGCGCCCTTGAACGACGGCAGGAACGAGTGGTGGATGTTGATCATCCGCCCGGCGAGCTTGGCGCACATCTCCTGCGAGAGCACCTGCATGTAGCGGGCGAGCACGACCAGATCGGCCTGATAGTGGTCGACCAGCGTGAGGATCTCCGCCTCCTGCCGCGGCTTGGTGTCCGGGGTGACCGGCAGGTGGTGGTAGTCCACGCCGTACGACTGGGTGAGCGGGCGCAGGTCGGGATGGTTGGACGCGACGCCCACAATCTCGATCGGCAGCAGGCCCGAGCGCACCCGATAGAGCAGGTCGTTGAGGCAGTGGTCGAACCTGCTGACGAGCACAAGCGCCCGCGTCCGCACCGCGAGGTCGAAGAGCTGGAACTCCATGGCGAACTCCGACGCGAGCGCGGCGAACGCCACCTGCAGCTCGTCGACGGCGTGCCCGCTGGAGAACTGCACGCGCATGAAGAACCGCTCCTCGACGGGGTCGCCGAACTGCTGGCTCTCGATGATGTTGCAGCCCTTCCCGGCCAGCAGCCCGGAGACGGCCGCGACCACTCCCGGCCGGTCCGGGCAGGACAGGGTCAGCACATATTCAGCGCTCATGCTCAGATCCTCGAGGGGTGACGGTGTCGGCTACAAGGGTAGGGCCACCCGGTCGCCGAACGCGGGCCTGGCGGCGAGCGCAACCCGGGACACGCGGGCTGCGCCGGCGGAGCAGGCGAGGACGCCGGGAGCGGACCCCGTAGCGGCGGGCCGGATCGGTGAAGGCCGGGCCGGGCAGGTTGACCGGTGGAGGCCGGGCGGGCAGGCAGGCCGGTGGAAGCGGGGCCGAGCAGGGTAGACCGGTGGAGGCCAAGCTGGGTCTGTGGCGGCGGGGACGGCGGACGACCGGGTGGCCGTCCGCCGTGAGCGCTCCCCCGCCGTGAGGGGACCTAGCCCGCCTTCTCGTGCCGCTCCAGCGCCGCCCGTACGTCGGGGTCGTCCGGGGCCAGGGCCAGCGCCCGGCGCAGGTCGAGCATCGCCTCCCGGCCCCGCCCGAGCGCGTCGAGCGCGGTGGCCCGGTTGAAGTACAGCGCCGCGTCCTCGCCCAGCTCGATCGCCCGGGTGAGGTCGTCTACGGCGCCCCGCGCGTCGCCGGTCTCGAACCGCAGGGTCGCGCGGTTCGCCCAGGCCGAGGCCAGGCGGGCGTCGGCGGCCAGCGCCGCGTCGAAGGCCAGGGCGGCCTCCGCGTAGCGGCCCGCCTCGGTCTCCAGCTGCCCCAGCACGCCGTGCAGGTGCGCGTTGCCGGGGTCGAGGGCGAGCCCCGCCTCGACGTCGCGCCTTGCGGCCTCGTGCTCGCCGAGCATCTCCAGCACGCCGGCCCGGTTGACGTACGCGTCGAGGTAACCGGGGTCGAGCTCGATCACGTGGTCTAGATCGGCCCGGGCGCCGTCCAGGTCCCCGGCGGCCAGGCGCAGCTCCGCCCGGTTGTAGTACGCCTCGGGCAGCGGCGGGCTCACCCGCATCGCCGTCTCGTAATCGGCCAGCGCCTCCTCCGTACGTCCTATCTCGAACAGCAGGTTGCCCCGGTCGAGATAGTTGTCGGGGAAGCCCGGGTCGATCGCGACGGCGCGGTCGAAGTCGGCCAGCGCCTCCTCCGTGCGGCCGAGGCGTGCGAGAAGCTGCGCGCGGTTGCCGAACAGCACCATCCGGTGCACGGGGTGGGCGTCCGGTGGAAGATCGCGCTCGGCCAGGTCGATGGCCGACTGCACCAGGCCGAGTGCTTCGTCGGTCCGCCCTTCCCGCAGCTCGATCAGCGCGCGGCCGTTCTGGTCGAACCCGAGCTTGAATGCTCGGGTCCGCCGGTCGGGCAGCAGCGTGGAGATCGCTATCGCCTCGTTGATCCAGGCCCTGGCCCTGACCAGGTCGCGCCGCGCCGGATCGCGGTCGCGCGCGTCGAGCATCGCCGTGCCGTATGCGGCGGCGGCATGCACGGCCGGATCGACGCTGACCCTGCGCGCCTGGTCGTACAGCTCCTGCGCGTGCGCCCGACGGCCCAGCCCCGCCAGGGCCGTCGCGGTGCGGTGGGTGAAGCGCCACCACAGGTCGGACCCCGGCTCCACCAGCCGCAGGCCGCGCGAGCCCAGCTCCACGACCGCGTGCAGGAACCCCTCGGTGACGCAGTGGTCCACCGCGGCCCACAGTGCCCGCGCCGCCGCGTCGACGTCGCCGCCGTGCTCCAGGTGGTACGGCACCGCGCCCAGGGCGTGCTCCGCCGCCGCGGGGTCGGCCATCAGCTCGGCGGCGCGCCGGTCGTGCCGGAGCGCCCGTTCCTCCGGCGGCAGTGACAGGTAGGCGCGGTAGGCCCGGGGGTCGTCGGAGGTGCCGTCAGAGGTGACGTAGTCGTCGGGCGGGCCGCCTTGGGCCCGCGCCTCCACCACGCGCGCCCCCTCCCACGTGTCCTTCCACGCGTCGTTCCACGGGGGTTCCGGGGAGCCGAGGGCCAGCGTCAGATCCGGCACCCGACGCACCAGGACGCGCAGCAGCTCGCGGTCGGCCGGGTCCGCCTCGTGCAGGTTGTCCACCAGCAGCGTCCGCGGCCCTTCGAGGCAGTCGCGGACGAACTCGGCGATGCCGTTGGCGATCCGGAGCGTACGGCGCGGCGCGGGCACGAGAATCCGCTCGTCCTCGGTCAGACGGGCCTCGATGGTCTGCCGTCGCGCCGGCACCAGAGGGCGCAGGCTCGGGGCGACGGCGCGGATCTCGATGTCGTGTTCCGCCACCAGGCCCGGGGAACGCTCCAATGCGACCGGGACAAGGGCGCGCAGGATCGCGCCACCGATCGTGTACGGACCGCGTAGCCGCCGGTGCCCGTTGACGACGGGCGCGACGGAAGGCGGCGCCTCCATGACGAGCGCGCGGAGGGCTGCCACGCGGTCCCGGGAGAGGTCTCCCCGGACCCAGATGTGGCTCGGGTGGACCCTCACCCCTTGTGGATCACGCTTGAGGTGCCGCTGAGCTTGGTCGTCCCCGGCTTACGGATAATGATCTTCTTCATCATGCCTCTTTCCCCACTCTTGCGGACAAGGCACAAGTATTCGCACAGATCAGCTATCCGCCAAGGGATGGAAGCATTATCTATCGGGAGAAAAGTGGCGAGACAACGGCATTTAGCTGCTTCTCGATATAAATCACCACGTTGTCGCCACGTACCTCGCGTCGCAGCTCCCGCCACCCGGATTTGCGGTAGAGCTCCAGCGCGGCCACCTGACGCATGGTGGTGTCGCCGCGCAAGGTGCTGTAGCCGAGCCGGCGCGCCCGATCCTCAAGCTCCTGAGTGATCCGTGCGCCGTAGCCGCGCCGCTGGTGATCGGGGTGGACCCGGAGCCGGCACATCTCGGCCGTGTCGGCGTCGATGCGCCGCAGGCCTCCCATCGCGACGAGCCCCGCACCGGGCACCTCCCCCACCAGGAAGTCGCCCCCGGCCCTCAAGTAGACCTCGGTGATCCGGGGGAAGTCGTCGTCGTAGTAGACGCCGTCACCGGGCACGACACCCACCTGGGCCAGGCCCATCTGATGGAGGGACCACACCGCGTCGAGGTCGGACCAGCGGTATCGCCGGATCCTCAGCGGCGCGGGCCCGTTCTCCCCGCCCCTCACGGGATCTCCCGGCTCGAGATCTCCCGCCAGCGCGTCTCCTGCCACACGTCCTCCTCGGTACCCACGTCACCCGGCATCCTGGAGCAGCTCCGGCGGCACCTCGACCCGGCTCTCCTTGAGCATCTCGCAGAAGGCCTGGAGCCTGGGCGAGTCGCCGTGTTTGGCCCTGATCTCCTTCACCAGGTCGTACGCCGGTCTGAGCAGCAGGTCGGTCCGGTAGTCCTTGTCGACCAGCTCGATGGCCTCCTCGCCCAGCTTGAGCGCGGCGTCGACGTCGCCGTCGATGAGCCGGCACATCGCCCGGTCGAACCGGATCAGGGTCTGGTCGAGCAGGTCCTCGTCCGTGTACTTGTCGAGCGCCTGCTGCAGGATCACGTCGGCCTCGACCGTCTGCCCCAGCTTCACCAGGACGTCGCCCTGGTAGAAGTAGAGCTGCCGCTCGGTGTAGCCGAACGCCGGGTCCTCCCGATCGCTGTCGGTCATCTGCTGGAAGGCCGCCCTGGCGCGGTGCAGGGCCCGCTTGGCCTGCTCGACCACCTCGTGGCGCGAGCCGTTGACGCCGGCGATCTTCGCCAGCGCCCTCGCCTCGACGACGGGCGCCATGGTCCGCGCGGCACAGGGGGTGTGGCCGGCCAGGTCGCGGCTCTTCTTCGCCAGGGTGAGCGCCTCACGCGGGTCGCCGTAGTAGAGCGGCACCAGCGCCTCACGGGCGGTGACCCAGGCCCGCAGCGCCCGGTCGCCGGTCTCGTCCGCCGCCATCCGGCCGGTGCGGAAGAACGAACGCGCCATCCGCTGGTCCCCGAGGTCGATCATGATCATTCCCGTGAGCCCGGCGAGCTGGGCGGCCATCCGGCACAGCCGTTCCTGCACGTCGATGGGCTGCCGGTGGTCCAACGCCTTGCGCACGGCGGTGAACTCCAGCATGACGTCGCAGAGCAGCCGTACGGGCGGGGTGTTCATGTACTGCCGCCCGAAGCCGAACGTGGCCTGCTCCCACTGGTCGAGCATCGCCGGCGAGACCGTGGCCATGACCATCGTCTCGTCCATCCGCCGGCGGAGGTTCTCCACCGCGCCGAGCACCTCTTCGTTGAGCTCCTTGAGCCCGACCGACCCGACGGCGCCGCCGGCGAGGAGCTTCAACAGCGTCCTCCGTAGCACGTTCTCGTCCTCCTCGCCCCCGTCCACCGGATGGGTGCCGCCGCCCGACGGGGCGGGCGCACCCCACGGGGCGGGTGAAGTGATATGTCTGTCCTGCTCCGACTCCCCGCCACCCGATTCGCCCGGATGTCCGTGGCCGCAGATGCACGGGCTTTCGAACCCGAGGGCCAGGGGCTCCACCCGGTAGACCGAGCACAGATAGTGGAGGTACTCCGGGCCGGGCCGCTTCATGCCCGACTCGTACGCGGACAGTAGCGTCTCGCCGATGCCGGGGACGGCTTTTCCGTCCTTCTCGAAGAGAGCGCGCACCTGCTCGATCACGTCGGCGAGCGCCACACCATGCGAGAGGCGATGTGCCTTGATCCGAGTCGTGCCGAACTGTGGTCCGCAGTCTTTGTGGATTTCCTCGGCGATCTGGGCCAGGCTACGCCCGGCGGCCAGGCCCCGCGCCCGGATCCGGCGCGCGATCTCCGTCTCCCTGTGTTGCCTGCCGGACATTCCGGCCCCTCTCTCGTGGCCGGCCGCACTCGCAGCCCGTGGTCTCGAGCGGTCCTCGCTTCGTGACGGAGAGTGACTTACTCGTCGCACTCCGCCGACACCATAATGATGGACCATAGTTGGCGCGGCCAAGCCCCCAACATGAACGTGCCGACTAAGGATCGTCTACCGATAGGGGTTTTCTTTCAACCAACATGGGTTTTCCTCCACCTCAGCGCCTCCTGGCCATCGTTGACCCGAGCAGTTCCGTGAGCCATCTTGGGCGCACCAGAGTGAACAGACGGGAACGCAAAGTACACATTCCGTCCGCGAACGGAAGTGAAGGAGGACCTACGGTGGGGGAGGACGATTTCCGGCGCCTGGAATATCTGGTGGCCGAACTCGATGCGCGGGGTCTGCTCGCGCGAGTCGTGCGCACCCCGTCGGGCCGCGCCTACGTACGCGTGATCAACCCCGACGCGACGAGCCTCACGGAGAACGTCGTCTGCCAGGCGGCCGACTACTGGTGGTCCTGGGGTGAGCGGATGCACCGGGCGGACGACCCCGCCGGAGCGGCCACGAAGGTGGCCCGCGTGCTTGCCGCGGTGAGCGAGTAGGGGAAGGCGGCGGCCCCGAGGTGAGAACCGGCGAGAGCGCAGGCGCCGTGGGCCGCCGCATCCACCGCGGCTTTGAAGGGGTGGGCAGGACGCCCGGTGCGGAGCGTGGTCGTCGCGCCGCCCCGGTGCGACGGCGACGCTGCGGCGTCCCGCCCGCCCCGACCCCGCCCGCGCCCCGCGGGCGGGCCGACCGGTTCGCCGGTCGCCACGAACGGCCGTCCGGCCCTGTCGAGCAGGTGGGGCCGGACGGTGATGGGGGGGATCCCCACTTGGAGAACGGCGCCGGGCGCGCTTCCGGGTGCGCGCCCGCGTCCTGCCACACCGTCACTGGAGCGTGTCCGGTCCGCCCTCCGCGGCCCCGGACGGGACGCGCTTCCGTCTTCCCCGGCGATGTGACGGAGGCCGGATCAGTCGGCAGTATTGGCTTCGTCCGAGAACTGCCGCTGATCCGATCCGGGGGGGATCCACCTCGTGTTACCGCTGTCGCCCGTGACGCCGACTCCTGAGCCGACCGTCGTGCCGGACCTGGACGTGCTCGGGGAGAAGGTGTCGCAGGCGTGCCAGAACAACGACGGCATCTTCTGCACCGTCCTGAACAGCGCCTTCCCCGAGCGTGACTTCCCCGCCTGGGTGCAGCTCGTGGCGGGCGTCGTCGACGTGCTGATCCTCATCGCCCTGATTCTGGCCGGGGCGCTGGTCATCCGTAACGTCGTTCACCGGCTGATCACCCGGCTCACCATGCGGGCCAGTGTGGGCGTGCTGCCGGAACGGCTGCGCGGCAAGAGCGTGCTGACGAGCACGGAGGCCGCAGCGGCGATCATGACGGAGCGTCGCAGGGCGCGCGCCGAGACGATGGGCTCGGTGCTGCGGAGCCTCGCGTCCGTCGTGATCCTGGGCACCGCGGCCTTGATGGTCTTCGCGAAGCTCGGGGTCGAGCTGGCGCCGCTGCTCACGAGCGTCGGCATCATCGGTGTGGCGGTCGGCTTCGGCGCGCAGGAGCTGGTCAAGGACTTCATCGCCGGCATGTTCATGCTGCTGGAGGACCAGTACGGCGTGGGCGATGTGATCGACACCGGGGTGGCCGTCGGCACGGTGGAGGCCGTCACGCTCCGCATCACCCGCCTGCGCGACTCCGACGGCAAGGTCTGGTACGTGCGCAACGGCACGATCACCCGGATCGGCAACGAGTCGCAGGGCTGGTCGAGGGCCGTCGTGGACGTGCCGGTGCCGTACGACAGCGACGTGGCCACGGTCCGCGAGCTGCTGAACGACCTGGCCCGCGACATGTGGGAGGACCCGGACTACCGCGACACGGTCCTCGTCGAGGAGCCGCAGGTCTTCGGCCTGGAGTCGATCTCGGGCTCGTCCGTCATCTTCCGGGTCAGCGTGAAGACCGTGCCGGCGCGGCACCTGGAGGTCGCCCGTGAGCTGCGCCTGCGGGTGAAGCGGGCCTTCGACGAGAAGAGCCTCACGTTCGCCGCCTGACCTTACCGATCGGTACCTGTCTTAGGCTGAATCCGTGACCAGCGAGCAGACCCTGTCCTTCTACGAGGCGGTCGGCGGCGAGGAGGTCTTCGAGCGCCTCGTCCGCCGGTTCTACGAGGGCGTCGCGGAAGACCCCCTGTTGCGCCCGATGTACCCCGAGGAGGACCTCAGCGGCGCGGAGGAGCGGCTGCGCCTGTTCCTCATCCAATACTGGGGCGGCCCGCGGACCTACAGCGAGCAGCGCGGCCATCCCCGGCTGCGGATGCGGCACGTGCCGTTCGTCATCGACGAGGCGGCGCGGGACGCCTGGCTCAGGCACATGGGAGACGCCGTGCGCTCCCTCGGCCTGCCGGCCGAGCGCGAGAAGGAGCTGTGGGACTACCTCGTCTACGCCGCCCACAGCATGGTCAACGCATAAGCGACGGAAGCAGCGGGCAGCCCAAGACTCATGGAAACAACCCCCTGGTGGCGTGATGCCGTCGTCTATGAGATCTACGTCCGCAGCTTCGCCGACGCCTCCGGCGACGGCGTGGGCGACCTGGCGGGAATCCGCGACCGCCTGCCCTACCTCGCCGAGCTCGGCGTCGACGCGATCTGGCTGACCCCCTTCTATCCCTCCCCCATGGCCGACGGCGGCTACGACGTGGCGGACTACCGCGACGTCGATCCGCTGTTCGGATCACTTGCCGACTTCGACGACCTGGTCGCCGACGCGCACGCGCACGGCCTGCGGCTGATGGTGGACATCGTGCCGAACCACAGCTCGTCGGCCCACCCGTGGTTCCAGAAGGCCCTGGCGTCCCCCAGGGGCTCCCAGGAGCGCGAGCGGTACATGTTCAGGGACGGCGGCCCGGAAGGCGGCGGAAGCGGCCACGGAGAGCCGAACAACTGGCTCTCCACGTTCGGGGGCCCGGCGTGGACCCAGGTGCCCGACGGGCAGTGGTACCTCCATCTGTTCGCACCCGAGCAGCCCGACTTCAACTGGCGCAACCCCGAGGTGCGGGAGGAGTTCCTCGACGTCCTGCGGTTCTGGCTCGACCGGGGGGTGGACGGCTTCCGGATCGACGTCGCGATGGGCCTGATCAAGGCGGAAGGGCTGCCGGACACCGATCCGGGCTTCAGCTCGCGGTCGCCGATCTGGAGCCGGCCCGAGGTGCACGACGTCTATCGCGACTGGCGGCGGGTGCTCGACTCCTATCCCGGCACCCGCGTCGCCATCGGCGAGGTCTGGACCGACTCGGCCGAGGACCTCGCGTTGTATGTGCGGCCCGACGAGCTGCACCAGAGCTTCAACTTCGCCTGGCTTGAGGCCCCCTGGTCGGCCACGGCCTTCAGGAAGGTCATCGACGACACCCTCAAGGCCGTCGCCTCGCCGACCTGGGTGCTGTCCAACCATGACGTCGTACGGCATGTGACCCGCTATGGCCAGGGGTCGCTCGACCCGGGGGCCGGCCTGGCCCGGGCCCGTGCGGCGCTGCTCGCCATGCTCGCCCTGCCGGGGTCGGCCTACCTCTACCAGGGTGAGGAGCTGGGGCTGCCCGAGGTCACCGACCTTCCTCCGGAGGCGCGCCAGGACCCGATCTTCGCGCGGTCGAACGGCGAGGTGCCGGGCCGCGACGGCTGCCGGGTGCCGCTGCCCTGGTCGGGCACCGAGCCGCCGTACGGCTTCGGATCGGGCGGGTCGTGGCTGCCGCAGCCGGCCGATTGGGCGGACCTCACGGCCGAACGGCAGGCGGCCGACCCGTCCTCGACGCTCTGGTTCTACCGCCGGGTGCTGCAGACGCGGCGGGAGCTGCGCGGCACGCTGCCCGACGCGATCACCTGGCTGGAGTCGCCGGAGGAGACGCTGTTCTTCCAGCGGGGCCGCCTGATCTGTGTGATCAACTGCGGTGAGGGCGCGGTCGCGCTACCGCCCCACGACCGGGTGCTGATCAGCAGCGGCCCGCTCGACGGCACCGCGCTTCCCGCCGACACGGCGGCCTGGCTACTCACCGAGTGATCCCGCCCTCGCCCCCGCACCGGCCGCCGGCCTCGGCGCCTGCTCCGGCCACCGCGGCCGGTCACGGGGCGTCGGCGAGAAACCGCCTGAGATATGCCAGCTCGTCGTCGTCGAGCCTGCGGGGGCGGGCCTCCGCGGCGTCGTAGGCGACCAGGACCGTGCGCGCCTCGGCGTAGAGCGTCTCGTCGTCGCGGATCTCGTACGCGAGGGTGAAACGCACCCGGGAGATCTCGGTGACCCACATCTCGACGCGTACGGGATCGGTGCGGAAGGTCAGAGGCCGCCGATAGTCGATCTCGTGCCGGGCGACCACGAGGTCCTGCCGGCGGCCGCCGGCTTCACGGGGCCGCTCCCACAGCATGGACACCCGCGCGTCCTCAAGGTAGTCGAGGAAGCGGACGTTGTTGACGTGGCCGAAGCTGTCGATGTCGGCGAAGCGCACCTTGCGCTCGAAGACGAAACGGGTCGACTGCTCTGGAGGATTGCGTAGCTCGGTCACCGGTCAAACCTAACGGGCCCCCGTTCCCGGCACGGAGGCGGGGACGGGGGCCGTGTGAGGCGGAAGGAACGCGGCTCAGTCGCGGGTGAGCTTGCGGTAGGTGACGCGGTGCGGGCGGGCGGCGTCCGCGCCCAGCCGCTCGATCTTGTTCTTCTCGTAGTCGGCGTAGTTGCCCTCGAACCAGAACCAGTTCGAGCCCTCTTCCCACGCCAGGATGTGGGTGGCGATGCGGTCGAGGAACCACCGGTCGTGCGAGGTGATCACGGCGCAGCCCGGGAAGTCGAGCAGCGCGTTCTCCAGGCTGGACAGCGTCTCGGTGTCGAGGTCGTTGGTGGGCTCGTCCAGGAGCAGCACGTTGCCGCCCTGCTTGAGGGTGAGCGCGAGGTTGAGCCGGTTGCGCTCGCCACCGGACAGCACGCCCGCGAGCTTCTGCTGGTCGGGGCCCTTGAAGCCGAACGCCGCGACGTACGCTCGCGAGGGCATCTCGACGTTGCCGACCTTGATGTGGTCGAGCCCGTCGGAGACGACCTGCCAGACGTTCTTGGCGGGGTCGATGCCGGCCCTGCTCTGGTCGACGTACGAGATCTTGACGGTCTCGCCGACGGTGATGGACCCGGTGTCCGGGGTCTCGGACCCGGTGATCATCCGGAAGAGCGTGGTCTTGCCGACGCCGTTCGGGCCGATGACGCCGACGATGCCGTTGCGCGGCAGGTCGAAGGACAGCTCGTCCATGAGCAGCCGGTCGCCGAAGCCCTTGCTCAGCTTCTCGGCCCGGATGACCGTCGTGCCCAGGCGCGGGCCCGGCGGGATCTGGATCTCCTCGAAGTCGAGCTTGCGATACTTGTCGGCCTCGGCGGCCATCTCCTCGTAGCGCTGGAGACGGGCGCGGCTCTTGGTCTGGCGGGCGCGCGCGTTGGAGCGCACCCACTGCAGCTCCTCCTCCAGGCGCTTCTTGCGCTTGGCGTCCTTCTGGCCCTCGACCTTCAGACGCGCGGCCTTGGCCTCAAGGTAGGTGGAGTAGTTGCCCTCGTAGGGGTAGCACCGGCCCCGGTCGAGCTCCAGGATCCAGTTGGCGACGTTGTCGAGGAAGTAGCGGTCGTGGGTGACGGCCAGGACGGTGCCGGGGTACTTTTCCAGGTGCTGCTCCAGCCACTGGACGCTCTCGGCGTCGAGGTGGTTGGTGGGCTCGTCGAGCAGCAGCAGGTCGGGCTGCTCCAGCAGCAGCTTGCACAGCGCGACCCGGCGCCGCTCACCACCGCTGAGCTTGGTCACCTCGGCGTCGGGCGGCGGGCAGCGCAACGCGTCCATGGCCTGTTCGAGCTGGCTGTCGAGGTCCCACGCGTTGCGGTGGTCGAGCGCGTCCTGCAGACGGCCCATCTCCTCCAGCAGCTCGTCGCTGTAGTCGGTGGCCATCTGCTCGGCGATCTCGTTGAACCGGTCGAGCATGGCCTTGGTCTCGGCGACGCCCTCCTCGACGTTTCCGAGCACGGTCTTCGACTCGTTGAGCGCCGGCTCCTGCATCAGGATGCCGACCGTGAAGCCGGGCATCAGCCGGGCCTCGCCGTTGGACGGCTGCTCCAGCCCCGCCATCATCTTGAGCAGCGTCGACTTGCCCGTGCCGTTCGGGCCCAGGACACCGATCTTGGCCCCCGGCAGGAACGACAGGGTGACGTCGTCGAGAACCACCTTGTCACCGTGCGCCTTGCGCACGCGCTGCAACGTATAGATGTACTCCGGCATACCTTCAAGCCTAGGGGATCGCACCGGCAGCGCCGTCCGCGCTGCGCGGAGGTGGGGCCACTGGGGCGGCAGGGAGACAGACCCTGTCCCTGCCGAGCTCCTTCGCGCGATAGAGGGCGAGATCGGCAGCGGCCAGCAGCTCGATCAGGTCCTCACCGTGGACGTTCATGATCGCCACCCCGGCGGAGACCGTGACCGTGACCGTCGCCTGCTCGGCGGGGACGACCATCCGGCCCACCCTGGTGCGCAGCCGTTCGGCCACCCGCCTCGCCTCGTGCACGTCGGCGCCGGGCAGCAGCACGACGAACTCCTCGCCGCCGAACCGCCCCACCACGTCGTACTCACGCAGCTGGGTGCGGAGGGTGGCCGCCACCTGGGCGAGGACCTGGTCGCCCACCAGGTGGCCGTAGGTGTCGTTGACCTTCTTGAAGTGGTCGATGTCCACCAGGACCAGCGCGAGGGCGTCTCCGGTCCGCTGGGCCCTGACGATCTCCGTGTCCGCCTCCCGCTGCCAGGCGGCCGCGTTGAGAAGGCCCGTCTTCGGGTCCGTACGGGCCGCGGCCTGGAGCTGGGCGTGCAGCAGGCTCCGCTGCAGCAGCACGACGGGCGGCAGCACGAGCAGCAGCAGCGCCAGGTTGAGGCCGCAGACGACGGCGACGAGCACGCCGAGGCAGAGCTCGACCGCGTCGAGCAGGACGCGCTCACGGTCCCACAGCACCTCGCCCCAGCGGCCCTCCGGGTCGGACGCGTGCGCCGCGACCGCGATCAGCGCGGTGTTGAGCACCGTGAACAGCACCGCGCAGGCCGCCGCGACCGCGATCGGCCCGCCCTTCCCCGCCGACAGGTCCGCGGCGGAGGGGACCCATCGGTGGAAGACGGCCGAGGCGGAGCCCGCCGCGATCCCGATCGCCGCCGCGCTGAACACGCGGCGATACAGCACGGTCGCCCGGACCCTGAGCTGGAGCAGGATCTGCATCGGAATGGGCGCGAGCAGGGCGTAGACCGGCGGAAGCAGGAACGCCACCGGCAACCACCAGGCGGACAGCAGGTCACGGGAGACACCCGCGGGCATGCCGAGGCGGCGGGTGGCCTCGATGCACACCGCGCCGCACACGGTGAGCGCGCCGAACATGACGAGGTGAGGGGTGTGGAACGCGGTCGACTTCGCCAGCACCGCGATCAGGACCGCGTCGAACGCCACGATCGCGCACACATAGGACACGAGCGCGGGCGGCTGGGCCAGCAGCGGCCATCGATTTCGCGAGCAGATCGCGCTTCGCGGTCTGGCCGAGGTCTGACCGGTTGCCGTCATCCCGCCCCCCAGTAGCCGAAGCCCATCTCACGATGAGTAACACAATAGTTGCGGAGTGTGCGATGCGCGACGGGAACCACTACCTTGGCACGATGGCCATCTGCATCTGAGGGGCTGAAAAGGCATCTGCGGCGGTTTGCGCGACGTACGCTTCGTGTCCTCCTGGGCGGCGGACAGACCGGCTCCGCCCACCGCATGCTACGTGGTGCGGGGAAGCGGCGGCAGCGGCAGAGGAAGTCCCGGCAGGCCGTCGATACTGGTCGCGACGTGCTCCTTCTTGTGGAAGTACGCGCCGAGCGACTCGTCGGTCTCGCGTTCGAACCGCGACCCGTGCAGCGGGCGGTCCCCTTCGTAGGTCATGAACGGGACGGCGTAGCCGCACGTGTCACGGATCTTCTCGGCGGTCACGACGATGATCGCCCGCAGGCCGTGCCGGCTCGGGTCGATAGCCGGGAAGTGGCGCATCAGCCCGGCCCAGCGTGGATCGTCGCGGAAAACCGGCTCGCCCCACCCGCGCGGGGATCTCGCGACGAGGGGTGGTGGTCAGGCGCCTGGCGGGGCGAGCACGATGTCGAAGCGCACCTTGCTCCAGGTGCCTTCGATCACCCGCCCGTCAGGGGTCGGGCTGCCGGGCGGCTGCCGCTCGAACCTCTTGATCAGCGACTCCTTGACTCCGAAGACGGAGTCGTTCCAGCCGATCGGGTCGCCCTCGGGGAAGATGTGCGTCACCAGCGTGCGCCCGTTCTCGTGGCCGACCATGAAGTGCAGGTGCGATGCCCGCAGCGGCGACCGGCCGACCGCGGCCAGCATCCGCCCGACCGGGCCGTCGTCCGGGATCGGGTAGGGCGTCGGGGTCAGCGCCCAGAACCGATAGCCGCCGTCCTCCGCCGAGAACAGGTGACCGCGGGCGGAACGCTTGGCTCCGTCGTACTGCACGTCGTAGAGGCCGGTCTCGTCGGCCTCCCAGACCTCGATGCGCGCGCCCGCGAGCGGGTCGCCATCGGTGTCGGTCACCGTGCCCTCGACCCAGCACGGCTCACCCGGGGCGCCGAAGGCCACGTCGCCGCCGAGCTCGACGCGAGGCGAGTCCTCGACGAAGAACGGGCCGAAGACCGTCGCCTCGGTGGCGTCCTTGTAGGCCGCGTTGTTGACGTTGATGGTCTGCATCGAGGCGCCGAGGGTGTCCGACAGCAGGATGAACTCCTGACGCACGTCGTCGGTGATGTGACCGGCGTTGGTGAGGAAGTCGATCGCGGCGCGCCACTCCTGCTCGGTCAGCCGCACCTCTCGGATGAAGGCGTGCAGGTGCTCGACCAGGGCGACCATCACTTCCTTCAGCCGCGGGTCCGGGCAGCCGGCGAAGGAGGCGACGACGTTCTCGACCAGCTTGGCCTCGACGGCCTGCTGCGCGGGATCGACCTCCCGATGGACGCGCCCCTGGGTGCCGGCCTGGGCCGATCCCGGGTTGCCCTGGTTGCTCATCGGCGCTCTCCTTCCCACGCGGCACGCAGCAGCGCGGTGAGGTTCTCTTCGGTCACGGGGGCCGGGTTGCCGGCCGGCAGGGCGGCCATGATCGGCGCGACCGCCTTGGTGATGCCTTCTTCGGGCATCCCGTAGTCCTTCAGCGCACGCGGCGCGCCGACCTCCGCCCGCAGCGCGGCCAGCCCCTCGACGGCGGTGGCGGTGCCGAAGGCCGCCGCGATGCGCCGCTCGGCCTCGGGCGCGCTCGGAGCGTTGAAAGCCAGCACGTGCGGGAGCACGACGGCGTGGGTCTGCGCGTGGGGCAGGTCGAACATGCCGCCGAGCACGTGGCAGATCTTGTGGTGCAGCCCCGAGCCGGCCGACGCGAACGCGGCCGCGGCGAGGTAGGCGCCGTACAGGGTCTGCTCGATGCCCTCGATCGCGCCGCCGTCCGCGGCGACGACGGGCAGCCCGGCGGCCAGGGCGCGGATGCCCTCGCCCGCCAGCGCCTGATCGATCGGGTCCGCCCGCGGTCCCCACATCGAGTCGACGCAGTGGGCCAGCGCGTTGAGCCCCGACGCCACGCTCATGTCGGCGGGCAGCGAGGTGAGCAGCTCGGCGTCGTAGACGATCGAGCGCGGCAGCACCTTGTCGTCGACGCCGGTGGTCTTGGTCCCGCTCTCGGTCAGGCCCCAGACGTTGGTCGCCTCGGAGCCCGCGTAGGTGGTCGGGACGGCGACGACCGGCAGGCCTGTCGTCAAGGCGACGGCCTTGCCCAGCCCGGTGGCGGACCCGCCGCCCACGGTGACCACGACCTCGGCCTCGGCCGCCGCGGCGGCCGTCCGTGCCCGCCCGGCCACCTCGACCGGGACGTGCATGACGACCTCCTCATGCCGCCGCACGACCGGCAGCCGTGCCGCGATCGGGTCGGCGACGGCGGCCGCGCGCTCGGAGGCGATCAGCATGACCCGCTGGGCGCCGAGGAGGGAGACCTCCTCGGTAACCGCCTCCGGCGAGCCGCCGGAGGCGAAGACGACACGCTGCGGCAGCGTCGCGTGGACGAACCTCATGCCCGCCTCCGAAGCATCGCGTGGACGAACCTCACGCCCGCCTCCGCGGCTTCAGCGCCGGGGCCCGCAGTGCGCCGGGCGGGACGTCGGGCAGGCTCGTCGCACGCCGGGCGATGTGCGTGCCGGGGCGGGCCAGCGGCATGCCGGACTCCTCTGTCTTGCGAAGTTAGCCCGGTCATAGTACAGATCGGCGACCTCATGACCAGGACCCACGGCCACCGTCTCCAGCGGCATCCCAGCCGCGGCCGCCGTCGACGCGATCACTACCCGCACTGCCGGCCGGCCCGCTGACGCGATCACCGTCGCGGGCACGCATCGGACAGGCCCTGGCCGGTGTCAATTCCGGCACGCCGCACCAACGCTCACCGCACTCCAGATGCTTCTCGCCACCTCCTGGGCCGCCGCTCGCCGGCCTGCTCGCAGCGCCCATCTGAGCACCTGACAAGGCACTGCTACCAAGCCGTCGCCACATAACCGCGCCAGACGACTGACTCACCAGGCTTCGCGACAGGCCCTTAGGCCGCCAGCGCGGGCGGGAGCCAGGCGGCCTCGCCGCCGTCGCCCAGGCCGCGCTCCGGCTCCGTCACCTCGTCCGTCACATCGCCTGTCGCCCTGTCGGTCGTCTCGTCCGATGCGTCCGCCGCGCTTTCCATCGTGCCGTTCGTCGCGGCGTCCGTCGTACCGTTTTCTCCGCTGATCTCCGCCGTGCCGAGTCTCGTGCCGATTCCCCCTGTGCCGATCTCTCCGCTGCCGCTGCTTCGGGGCGCCGCGTCGTGTTGGCCCCGCGCGCCGACGAGGGCGTCGAACGCCTCGTCGTCGTCTCCGTCGGCGACGGACGCCGCGCCGGGCTCGCCGAGGCCGCTGAACCCGCTGGGGCCGCTGCGGCTGGTCAGCTCCCATTCCCGCGTCGCGTCTTCCATCGCGTGGCGCTCGTCGTCGCTCGGCGCGCCCGCCGCGTAGGCCCGGATCGGCTTCTCGAACGTGGCGATGCCCCACTTCAGGTCATGGCCCACCGAGCTCGCCTCGATCTCCGCCCAGAACCGCTGCTCACCGTCGCGCTCGAACTGCTTGATCCGCAGCTTGCCGTACACCACGACAGGGTGTCCCCTGCGGATCGACTGCTGCACGTTGTCGGCCAGCCCGCGGTAGCAGCGCACGGTGTAGTAGGTGGTGTCCCTGGTCTGCCAGGTGTTGGTCTGCTGGTCGAGGACGCGCCTGTTGACGGCCATCCGCATCGAGGTGACACGCGAGCCGTCGCGGAACTGGTACTGCCGGGGGTCGTCGGTGACGTTCCCGCTCAGCGTGACGTAGATGTCGTTCATCGGAGTGCCTCCCCGGCCCGGTCACTCGCCGGGCTCGGGGGACACACTGGCCGCGCGTCGCACCGCCTCACAGGCCAGAACCGCGTTCTGTGGACGAAGCCACGCCTGTGGACAGCTCTCCCGGTCGGCCTGCCGACGGGTGGGCGGCCGGAGGTCCAGGCCTGCGGCGGTACGTCTCGGGCGGGAGGTCCAGTGGCGGTGTGTCCGACGGCGTCGTACGGAGCAAGAACGCCGCGCGGGGGGATCCCCGGGGCGCGGCGTTCCGTTCAGCGGCGGGTGGCCGCCATCGCGCCGAAGAACTCGTTGTAGCGCTGCAGCTCGCGTTCGAGCGGCTGGACGACCATTTCCTGCGCCAGGGCGCCGACCCGGCGTCTCATGTCGCGCTCTAGCCGGTCGCGTTCCTTGCCGGCGGCGAGGACCACGAAGTTTCTGCTCGCCATGGCCGAGAACAGGCCGAGCCCGAGGACGCTGAGGATCATCAGCCCCACCCAGGGCAGCACGGCCACGTCGCCGAGGACCTCGGACGGCGGACGGCCCACCTTGAAGACCCCGTACGCGAAGATCGCGCCCGCCCAGGCGAGGCTCGCGACGAACATGAGCACCAGGAGGTACTGCCAGATCTTCAGCAGCCACCACCAGACGGGCACGCGGTCGAGCGGCGGGGCCACCTCCGACAGCTCGCCCGACAGCGCCTCGGGAAGATCGTCCACCCGCGAGCGGGCCGCCTCGCGCACGCCGTCGCGCCACACCTCCGGCATGCCGGCCGTCAGACCGTCGGCGAGCGCCTGCACCGCGTTGTCCACCTCGGCGGGCTGCGCGGTGACCGAGCTCGCGACGAGGCCGCGGATGTCGTCCTTCACTGCCCCCAGGCGCAGGCTCTTGAGCGGGTCGGGCCGCATCCGGGCCACCCATCGCGCGTACGGCCAGCCGACCCAGTCGTCCGACCGGACGGCGTACACGTTCTCCATGGCCTCGCCGAGAGCGGAGACGCCGATCGCGTCGCACAGCGCCTCGACCAGCCCGGCGCGCCGGGCGCCGTCCACCGTGGGCTCCACCCGCAGCAGCTCGGGCACGTGCTTGACCAGTCGCTGCACCAGCCGGTCGAGGTCGGCCTCCAGGCGCTGGTAGGCCGCGCGCCGGACGGCAACGGACTCGGCCAGGACGGCCTTCAGGCTGTCGACGCCCTTGCCGGTGGTGGCGGACGTCGCGACCACCCGGGGATGGGTGACGCCCTCACGCCGGAGAAGCTCCTCCAGGTCGGCCACGCACTCCGCCTGCTCCTCCGGGGTGAGCCGGTCGGACTGGTTCAGCACGAAGACCGTCACCGCGTCGTGCCGGTTCAGCTCGGTCACGTAGCGCCGGTGCACCGAGGCGTCGGCGTACTTCTGCGGGTCGAGCACCCACACGATGAGATCGGCCACCTGGATCAGGCGGTGGGCCTCGTGGTCGGTGAGCGCGCGGATCGAGTCGTGGTCGGGCAGGTCGAGCAGGATGAGCCCGTGCAACTGGCTCTCGCCCTTGTCGAGGGCGCTGGCGCGGGCGAACCGGTGCCGCCACTGGATCTGCAGCCAGTCGAGCAGCGGGCCCGCGCCGTCGATGCCCCAGACGCAGGCGTGGGTGCGCGCCGTGGTCGGCCTGCGTACGCCGATGGGCGAAAGCTCCAGCCCGGAAACGGCGTTGAACAAGGACGACTTGCCGCTGCCGGTGCCACCGGCGAGCGCGACGACCGTGTGGTCGGACGACAGTTTGAGCCGGTCGCCGGCGCGCAGCAGGAGCTGGGCGGCCTCGGTGACCAGCGCCGGGTCGAGCCGGCCCTGTCCCAGCTCGACGATCTTGGCCAGGGCGGCGAGCCTGGAGCCGAGCCCGTGCCGGGTTTCGGCGGTGCTGAGAGCCGTCATGGATTCCTCACCGTGGTGCCGGAGACGTACCCGCGCGTGATCTGCCGGATCGGCTCCGTCGTCATCGTGCGACCTCGAGGTTGTACGTTGCCTGGTAGAGCCGCGTCGCCGCGGCCTCGTCCGGGATTCCGGCGCTGTCGAGCGCGTCGACGTATCGGAGGGTCTCCTCGTCGAAGAGCAGGCCGACGCGGGCGCGCAGATCGCTGCGGGCCTTGGCGGTGATGTTGCGCAGCGACTCGGCACCGAGCAGGCCGCGCAGCATCCGCTGGGGCAGCGTGCCGGCGCCCGCACCCGCCGGGGCGTCCGTGGCGCCGTAGCCGAGCAGCCCGATCATGAAGATCAGCGAGAGCGACTCCACGTCGAAGGAGATCAGCTTGGCCACCGAGCGCTTGGTCACGCCCTCGGTGCGGATCAGCTCGGTGACGTGGTCCTGCCAGGCCGTGACGGTCCTGGTGGTCCTGCGCGCGATCTCCTCCGACGGGCGGCCGAGCCCAGGCGTCGCGGCCAGGCGGTCGCCCGCGCCCGCCCGCTGCCGCCAGCGCGTCACGACCTCCTCCGCGGCCTGCTGGACGGCCGAGTTGATCAGCGCTTCGAGGCCCGACCGCAGGGCGGTCTTCAGCCCGCGCACCCGCTCCGGGCCCTGCTGGTGGCTCTTGGCGCCGCCGCGGCGCAGGTGAAGGGTGCGCATGAGGTCGCCCGTGCCGGCGAAGTCCTGCCACCGCGCGAGCACCTCCCCGCGCAGCAGCGAGCCGTCCCTGGTCGCCTCGTCGATCCGCGTCAGGGCGCCCATGTAGGCCGCGTCGACGTCGGAGCGCAGATCGGCGCGCAGGGCGACCTGGGTTTCGAGGTGCCGGGCGAGCGCGGGCAGCCGGGTGCGGAAGCTGTTCAGCACGCCGTTCAGCGTCGTCTTGACCGCCGCCTCGCGCCGCTCGTCGTCGGCCGACAGCCCGGACAACCAGATGCGCAGATCCGCGATCTCGATCTCGGGCAGCCGCCCGTCCTGTACGGACGTCTCGTTGATGACGAAGCACTCGACCTCGCCGAGGCCGTACTCGTTCAGCATCCGGCCGAAGTGCTTGACGACGACCTCACGGGATCTCGGCGGCACCCGGGACAGCACGATGACCAGGCGCGCCCCGCGTTCCTTGGCCCGGCGCAGCAGGCCCCAGGACGGCGCGTCGGCGTACCGGGACGCCGTGGTGACGAACACCCACACGTCGGCGGCGTCCAGCATGCGGTGCGCGATCTCGTGGTGTTCCTCCACGACCGAGTCGATGTCGGGCGTGTCGAGCAGGGCGATTCCCCGGGACAGGGACGGGCTCGACGTCAGCACCACGCTGCCGGCCGGGGCGTCCCGCGTGGGCTCCTCAAGCCTCTGCAGGCCGCCCAGAAGGTCGCCCTGCGCGTACCACTCGTGGTCGTCGGGGTGACAGACGATCACGGGCGTCGCCGTGGTGGGGCGGCGCACTCCCGTGGCCGAGACCTTCCCTCCGGCGAGCGAGTTGACGATGGTGGACTTGCCCGCTCCCGTCGAACCGGCGATGGCGATCAGCGCGGGCGCGGTGCTCATGTGCACTCGCGGGATGACGTAGTCGTCGAGCTGCGCCAGGACCGCGGCCTGCGCCTTGCGCGCCTCCTCGGAGCCCGGCACGTCGAGACCGAAGTGCAGGCCCTTCACGGCCGTACGGAGCTGGTTGAGCGCCTCGGTCAGCGCCGCCGAGACCGGCTCCGGCATCGGGAACGAACGGACCCGATCGCCGTCGGAGTCATTGGACTCGTCGGTCTCTTCTGTCTCCTCGGTCTCGCCGGGCTCCCGGGTCTCGCCGGGCTCATCGGCGGCATCCTCGGCGACCTCGGCATGATCGGCGGTGTCCTCGGCATGCTCCGCGTCTTCGGCGCCCTCCGCGTCGTCCGCACGGCTCTGCGGCGCGTCCTCTGCCTCCACCACCGGCTCGCCCTCGGATCCGGGGCCCGAGGGAGGCGAGGCGCTCTGCGCGGCGGGGCGGTCCGCTGTCTCGTCGTCGCGGATGGCGCGGAACGCGACGGTCCGCTCCCCCGGCGACTCCGGGTGCGCCCCGCTGTCCCGCTCCCCGGCGTCCCGCTCCGCGACGTCCCGCTCCTCGGTCACGGCGTCACCGGAACCCGCACCGGTCCCGTGGTCGGGCGTGTTCCTGGCTGCCGATCTCACGGGATCCGCTCCGCTCGCACCATTTCGATCTCCTGGCCGACCTTGACGACCTCGCCGACGATGACGATCGCCGGAGGCCGCACCCCGGCCGCGGTCACCCGTTCCGCCACCGTCGACAGCGTCGCGGTAACGGCTCGTTGCGTCGGAAGAGTACCGTCCTGTACCACCATCACGGGAGTTTCCGGTGAACGTCCGTCTCGAACGAGTGTTTCGGCGATCTCCTTGATCCGTTCGACGGCCATGAGCAGTATCAGAGTTCCGTTCGATCTCGCCAATCCGGGCCAGTCGACGGTGGACCTGGAGTCGCCGGGCGGGACGTGCACGGAGATGACGTGGAACTCCTGGCTCACCCCGCGATGGGTGACCGGAACCCCGGCTGCTCCGGGGACCGCGACCGCGCTGGTGATCCCGGGCACCACGGTCACCGGGATGCCCGCCCGGGCGCAGGCGATCATCTCCTCGCCGCCGCGGCCGAAGACGAAGGGATCGCCGCCCTTCAGCCGCACGACGAACCTGCCCGCGCGGGCGTGCTCGACGAGCAGTTCGTTGATCTTCTCCTGGGACAGCGACCGGCCGTACGGCACCTTCGCCGCGTCGATCAGCTCGACGTCGGGCGACAGCTCGTCCAGGAGCGCGCGCGGCGCGAGGCGGTCGGCCACGACCACGTCGGCCTGGGCCAGGAGCTGGCGTCCGCGCACGGTGATCAGGCCGGGGTCGCCGGGACCGCCGCCCACCAGCGCGACGCCGACGGGCTTGGTGCGGTGCCGCCGGGCGTCGACGGTGCCGTCGCGCAGCGCGCCCACGATCGCGTCGCGGATGCCGGCCGCGCGGCGGGGATCGCCGCCCGCGGTGACCGCCACGCCGACCTCGTCGACCCGCCCGCTGGCGGGGGTCCAAGCCGCGGAGGCGTCCTTGTCGTCGGCGCGCACGCACCAGATGCGCTTGGCCTCGGCCTCGGCGGCGACCGCGGTGTTGACGTCGCGGTGGTCGGTGCAGGCGTGCACCAGCCAGGCGCCGTCGCAGTCGCCGACCTGGTAGGGCCGCCGCTCCCAGATCACCCGGCCCGTGGCGATGAGGTCGTCCAGCGCCGGGGTGACACTGGGCGAAACCAGGGTGACGGAGGCTCCGGCGTCGAGCAGTGCGGGAACCCGTCGCTGAGCGACGCGTCCCCCGCCGACCACGAGCACCCGCCGCCCGTCAAGGCGGAGGCCGAGCAGGTAGGGCGCCATGACCCCTGTCTCCCTAGAGCGTCAAGTGTGCATTGTTAGGAGGCAAACCTACCCGCTGGGCTCGGGCGACATTCACAGGATGAGACTTGTGAGTCCACAGAGCGATCGGCCGCGGGCCGCGCCGCCTCCACTCGCCCTTGCCGCCTGCGGGCCGCGCCGCCTCACTCCGCCTTGTCGGCCACGCCCGCGGAGTCGAAGGTGGCGACCTCGTGCATGACCCGCGCCGCCGCGCTGACCAGAGGGTGGGCGAGCAGTCCGCCGGTGCCCTCCCCCAGCCGCAGCCGCAGGTCGACGAGCGGGTCGAGACCGAGATGGGCCAGCGCCACCGCGTGGCCGGGCTCGGCCGAGCGGTGCCCGGCCAGGCAGTAGCCGATGGCGTCGGGCGCGAGCCCGCCGGCCGCCAGGGCCGCGGCTCCGGCGATCACGCCGTCGAGGATGACCGGCACCCGGGCCGCCGCGGCGCCGAGCACGAATCCGGCGATGGCCGCGTGCTCCAGGCCGCCGACCGCCGCGAGCACGCGCAGCGCCTCGCCGGGCCCCTCGGGTCCGGCTCCCGCCTCGGCGATGCCGTTGACCCGCAGGCCGCGCCGTACGATCTCGATCTTGCGCTCGTAGGTGGCGTCGTCGACGCCGGTCCCCCGGCCGGTGACCTCGGCGGCGGGCCTGCCGGTGAAGGCGCAGATCAGGGCGGCCGACGCGGTGGTGTTCGCGATGCCCATGTCTCCGGTGACCAGGCAACGGGCGCCCGCCTCCACCAGGTCGCGGGCGACCTCGATCCCGGCCGTGAGGGCGGCCGTGGCCTGCTCCTCCGTCATGGCGGGCCCCTGCGACAGGTCGGCCGTGCCGTACGCGACCTTGCGGGCGAGCAGCCGGGGCGCGGGCGGCAGGTCGGCCGCGACGCCGACGTCGACCACGGTCACCGACGCGCCCACCTCGGCGGCGAAGGCGTTGGCGACCGCGCCTCCCGCCGTGAAGTTGGCCACCATCTGCGCGGTGACCTCCTGCGGCCAGGGGCTGACCCCCTGCGCGTGCACGCCGTGGTCGGCGGCGAAGATCGCGAGGGCGGCCGGGGCCGGGAGCGGCGGCGGGCACGTCCCTGCGATGCCGGCGAGCCGCACCGCGACGTCTTCGAGCACCCCGAGCGAGCCGCTCGGCTTGGTGAGCCTGTCCTGGTGGGCCCTGGCCTCCGCCATGGGGCCGGGCTCGACCGGGCGGATCGCGCCGATCGTCTCGCCGAGGGGGGACGTCATGCTCTCTCCTTCTGCGCGGCGGCCACACGGCGCCTGACGTAGCGCGTCGGCTACGGCAGGCCGGTTACACCACGCTGGCGATTCCGGGCTGGGGGAGCGGCCCGTCCGGGGCGTCTCCGCGGGGCTCCTCCCCCGCGTCGCCGCGGCCGGCCACGCCGATCATGCTATCGGCCCCGTCAGCGCCTGCCGTTTCCGGTTCCGGCCTCTCGCCGTCGACTCCCTGGAAGGCGTCCGCGTCGAGCGGCTCGCCGCCGGTCTCCCCGGCCGTGGTCAGCCGCGGGGCGATGGCGGTCACGAGGCCAGCGTCCTTCGCGGCGCCCGGGCCCGCCTCCGGCGTACGCCGCGGGGGGAACGGCGGCCGGGTCACCGGCAGCCCGGGGGACGGGCGGCGGGCGGCGGGCGCCGAGGACTGACCGCCTCCGGCGAGCGCCTCCTCATACCTGTCGATCACCACGTCGGCGAGGCCCTCGCAGTCGCCGATCACCTCGGCGCAGCGGATGTCGAGGCCCTCGTGGTTGGCGCCGTACGCCAGGGCCTGGGCCCAGATGCGTTCGAGGACTCCGCCGGCGAACAGGACGTACGGCAGGACGATCACGCGCTTGGCGCCGAGCCTGCGGCAGCGCTCCAGGCCGCCCGGCACGCCGGGGCGGGTGTGCGACACGTACGCCGTCTCCACGGTCAGCAGGTCGGCGGCGTGGGTCTCCCAGAACAGCCGCGAGACCCGGTGGACCTCGGCGTTGACGGCGGGGTCGGTGGAGCCGTGCCCGACCAGGACGACCGCGGTCTCGCTGGGGGCGATCTCGGCGGGCGGCTCGTCGGTCACGAACCGCGGCATCTCCGCGCGGGCGTCCGCGAGCCGCTCCGCGAGGAGCCTGAGCACGCGCGGGTCGGGCCCGAGGGGGCGGCCGAGGTCGTATTCGAGCGTGGGATGCCGCTCCTGCTCCAGTGCCATGGTGCCCGGGATGTCCCCGAGCGCGCGCCGGTCGCCGGTGAGGCTGAGCGGCACCGCGATCAGGTGGTGGTGTCCGCGGGCCACGAGAGAGGCGATGGAGTCGCCGAGCGGGGGGCGGGCGTTCGTGATGAAGCCGCCGCTCACCTCGGCGGGAAGCCCGTCAAGGCGGCAGCGGAGGCGGTGAACGAACCTGCCGAACTCGGCGACGCCGGTCTCATCATGGGTGCCGTGGCCGATGAGCAGCAGCGGCGGTTTCATCTAGCTGATCTCCCCTGCAGTTGACCTGCGTGTCGTTCACAATCCCCCGCCCCGCCCGGGCCGGCGCCACCCCGTTCGCGTGCCGGGACGGATCTCCCGCATCTGGATGCGCGCTCACCGGCCGGCGGGAGGCTCACGGCTGGCGAGGATAGCCTTCCGGCCCCCAATCATGGTGGCCACTTGACCGATGGGCACAGGGGCTAGGGGGATTCTTTACCTATTGCCATGAAATTTCCCCGTTGAGCATGCCGAACAGGACGGCGTCGGCCCAGCCCCCGGGGACCGGCAGCGCCCGGCGCATGATGCCCTCCTCGATGAACCCGGCCTTCCTCGCGACCCCCTGGCTCGCGCGGTTGCCCGTCGCGACCAGCAGGTGGACCCGATGGAAGCCGAGATCGAACAGGTAGGCCGTCGCCAGTCGCGTGGCCTCCACCGCGTACCCCCTGCGGCGGGCCCACGGCGCGATCCAGTAGCCGAGCTCGGCGTCCCCGCGTTCATGGTCCTCACGTTGCACGCCGATGGCTCCGGCGAGCCGTTCCCCGTCCTTCGGCTGGATCGCGAAGTTGCCACCATAGCCGGGGCCGTTCGCGTGCGCGAGCCGGGTGCACCACTCCAGCGCCCGCTCCAGCGTGTAACCCTCGGCCCACGGCATCCATCGGGCGATCTCGGGGTCGCCCTTGACCGCGTCGACCACGTCGAAGGCGTCCTGCCGGGCGAACGGCCGCAGGACCAGCCGCTCGCTCTCGATCCTGCGGCGCGGGACCGACCGCTCGTCGCCGCGCAGCCTGCCGAAGACCACCAGGTCGTGCGGGCCGTCGTCCTCGAATCCCGCGCCGCGGAGCAGTCCCTCACGGATGAAGCCGGCCTTCTCCGCGACCCTGATCGACGCGAGGTTGTCGGCGTTGGCCCGCAGTTCGATCCGCCGCAGCGGACCCTCCCCGAGCAGGCGGCCGACGAGACCGCGGAGCGCCTCGGTCGCGTATCCCCGGCGGCGGTAGCCGGGATGCACGCCGTATCCCACCTCGGCGGTGCCCATGCCCCACTGGGCCTTGAAGACCGTGATCGACCCGACCACGCCGTGCCGCGCGTGCATCGCGAGGTGGATGCCCTGGCCCGAGCGCCACAGCTCGTGCACGCCGTACGACAGCCACTGCGCGATGCCGGACGCGTGCCCGGGTGCGCCCGGGGGCAGCGCGGTGGTGTGCGCGCCGTCCTCGATGATGGCCCGCACCTGGCCCGCGTCCCCGGGACCGAACGGCCGCAGGATCAGCCGTTCCGTGTTGATCGTCAGCCGCTCGTCGAACAATACGTCGCTCCATCCCAGAAGAGGATTTTTCACCCGTCGGGGGTTATGTGGGACACGGCCGCACCGCTCCCGATGTTTGGGGCAGGCGGTCCGGGTACGAGGCACGTCAGTGACCCTAATCGGGAGGTGAGGTCATGAGTATCCAGCGCGGCAGCGACAAACACGGCCGCCGGCTCGACGAGGAGCAGAAGCACGAGACGCAAGGCCTCGTGCAGGGCGCCGGACCCACCCGCGTCGAGGAGTGGCGCGAGCCCGAGCCGACGCAGCAGCCCGAGGACGACATGTCGCCGCCCCGCCGGCACCCGCCCGGGCACGAGCCCGGGACGCCGCTCGGCATCACCCCAGCCGACGTGGAACGCCGCAGTCACCTCGCCACCTGGCTCAGCGACGCCGGGTTCCCCGCCGACCCGGCCAGGCTGATCGCCCACGCCCGGCGCAAGAACGCTCCCGACGCCGTGATCGAGGCCGTACGGCGGCTGCCCGAAATGACGTTCCACAACATCGCGGAGGTCGCGAAGGCCCTTGGACTCGGAGTCGAACGCCAGCGCTGGTAGGGAGGGCCCGTGAGACTGGACTTCATCCGCGGGCTGTACGAGCGCAGTGGCCCGTACGCCTCGGTATACGTCGACACCGACCGGTCCTCCGAGGGCACGGCCAACGTCGTCCAGCGCCGGTGGGCGCAGCTCAGGGAACGGCTCGCCGAGGAGGGAGCGCCCGCCTCCGCGCTCGACCCCATCGGCGAGCTGATGTCCGATCCGGCGTGGGCCGCGCCCGGGCGCGCGGTCTTCGCCGTGGAGGGCGAGGTCGTGTTCACCGAGGCGCTCCGGCACCGTCCGCGCCGGCAGACCGCACGCTGGTCGCCGCTGCCTCACGTGGTGCCGCTGCTCGCGCAGCGCGGCGAGCACGTGCCGCACATCGAGGTGCTGGCCGACCGGGCCGGAGGCGACGTCGCGGTGGTGGCCGACGGGCGGCGGCGCGAGCTGACGGTGGAGGTGGCCGACCCGACCCGGCCGCTCCAGAAGACCGGCCAGGGCGGCTGGTCGCAGGCCAACTTCGACCGGGAGGTCGAGGAGGGCTGGCGCCGCAACGCCGTGGCCCTCGCCGAGGTGGTGGAGAAGGAGGCGCACCGCATCGGCGCGGAGGTCGTGGTGCTCGCCGGCGATCCCAAGGCCCGCGGGCTCGTGACCGACCACCTCGGCAAGGACGTCGTACGGCGGCTGACGGTGGCCGAGCACGGCAGCCGGGCCCCGGGCGCCGACCTGGACCACTTCCGGCGGGAGGTCGAAGAGGCCTGCCGGGCCTGGATCGAGCGGCGCTGCGAGGAGCTGCTGAACACGTACGCGTCGGGCAACGCCGTGGCGGGCCTGGCGGAGACGGCACGCGCGCTGCGCGACCGGCGGGTGGCCGTGCTGCTGATGCACGACGACCCGTCCTCCACGGCCATGATGTGGATCGGCCCAGAGCCCACGCATCTGTCGACCGACCCTGCGGAGCTGGCCGCCTGGGGGGTCGAGGAGCCCATGCGGGAACGCGCGGACGCCGCCCTCGCACGGGCGGTGGCCGCGACCGACGCCGAGCTCTGGTTCGTCCCGAGGCTGGAGTCTCCCGACGGGATCGGCGCGCTGCTGCGCTTCTGACCCCCGGGTTCATGACCCGGAACGGCTAGTGACGTGTAGGCGTGCGACCCAGGGCGTGCGACCGCCGGCTTGCGATCCGGGGCTTTCGCGCCCGGGTCAGCACGCCCGGGCTGTCGCGCCCAGGTCTTCGCGCCCGGGTGCTCGCGCCGGGGTCAGGTCACGATCAGCACTTCGAGCGTGCGGGGGCCGTGCACGCCCTCGACCCGGTTCAGCTCGATGTCGCTGGTCGCCGAGGGGCCGCTGATCCAGGTCAGGGGCCGAGTGGGGGTGAGCCGGGCGACGGCGTCCGGCACGTTGGCGACGATCTCTGCGGCCCGCACCACGCACAGGTGATAGTCGGGCACCAGCGTGAGCGCCCGCCGGCCCTGGCCCGGCCCGGCGTCGAGGACGATCGTGCCGGTCTCCGCGATCGCGACCGCGCAGGTGGTGAGCACGCCGTCCACGGCGTCGAGCTCGGCGGCGCTCAGCGGCGGGTCGTCGGCGACCGCCTCCGCGTCCGCGGCGGCGAGCCACGGCGCGGGGAACCCGGCGGGCACGACCACCCGCCGCGCCCCGCGATCGGTGAGAGACCGCGCGACGCGTTCCGCCACGCCCGGCTCGTCCACGAGGTGGACCACGGCGCGGTAGTCGCGGACGCGCTCCTCGAACAGGCGGATGTCACCCGGCTCGTCCGACGGCCCGCGGTAGGCGCGGGTGATCTCGACGTCGGGCACGCCCGCCAGGGCGCGGCGGACCCGGCCGAGGATCAGGTCGCGGGAGCTCATCGGCGTCCTCCGTCCGTGCGGTCCCACCAGTCGCGGAACGACTCCTTCGGCACCTCGGGAAGGTCTCTGGTGTCGGTCCAGCCGCCGAGCGGCCCGGGGAGCCTGCGGGGCACGAGCCGACGCAGCCGTGCCCCGGCCCGCTGCAGGCGCGCGAGCCGTCCCGACCGCTCCAACACCCATCCGGCCGCCGCCATCCCGGCGCGCTCCGGCCAGGGGTGGCGGGCCCGGGAACGCAGGTCCACGAGTACGGACGGGATGTCGATGGCCACCGGGCAGACCTCGTAGCACGCGCCGCACAGCGAGGAGGCGTACGGCAGCGAGCGGTCCAGCTCGGAGCCCATGCCGCGCAGCTGCGGCGTCAGGATCGCCCCGATCGGCCCGGGATAGACCGACCCGTACGAGTGGCCGCCCACCCGCTCGTACACCGGGCAGACGTTGAGGCAGGCCGAGCAGCGGATGCAGCGCAGCGCCTGCCGCCCCACCTCGTCGGCGAGCACGCCGGTGCGGCCGTTGTCGAGCAGCACGAGGTGGAACTCCTGGCCCTCGGCCGCGCCGGTCCACATGGAGGTATAGGGGTTCATCCGCTCCCCGGTCGAGCTGCGGGGCAGCAGTTGCAGGAAGACCTCCAGGTCGCGCCAGGTCGGCAGCACCTTCTCTATGCCGACCACGCTGATCAGCGTGCGCGGCAGCGTGAGGCACATGCGGCCGTTGCCCTCGGACTCCAGCACGACCAGCGTGCCGGTCTCGGCGATCGCGAAGTTGGCCCCGGAGATCGCGACCTTGGTCTTGAGGAAGCGCTCGCGCAGGTGGAGCCGGGCCGCCTCGGCCAGCGCGGCGGGCTCGTCGGTCAGGTCCTCGGGGGCGGGCCGCCCCCAGCCGGACATGTGCTCGGCGAAGATCTCGCGGATCTCCGCGCGGTTGCGGTGGATCGCCGGGACGAGGATGTGCGAGGGCCGGTCGTCGCCCAGTTGCACGATGATCTCGGCCAGGTCGGTCTCGTACGCCGTGATGCCCTGCTCGTGCAGCGCCTCGTTGAGGCCGATCTCCTGGGTGACCATCGACTTGACCTTGACGACCTCGGTCTCGCCCGTGGCCTTCACCAGGTCGGCGACGATCCGGTTGGCCTCGTCCCCGTCGGCGGCCCAGTGCACGTGGCCCCCGGCCGCCGTGACGGACTCCTCCAGCCGCACCAGGTATTCGTCCAGGTTGCGGAGCGTGTGCTCCTTGATCGCACGGCCGGCCTCGCGCAGCTCGGCCCAGTCGGGCGCCTCCGCGACGACGCTCGCCCGCCGTGCCCTGATCGTCCGGGTCGCCTTGCGCAGGTTGAACCGCAGCTGCGAGTCCCGTACGGCTCTCGCGGCGTTGCGGGGGAAGGGACGGTCCGCCGGCATGCCGAGGAAGGTGACGCTCATCGCACCCCCGCCGTCTCGGTCGAGCAGAGGATCTCGGCCAGGTGGGTCACCCGTACGCCGGACTTCTGGCGGCCGAGCATGCCGCCGATGTGCATGAGGCAGGAGTTGTCGGCCGCGCACAGCACCTCGGCGCCGGTGTCGAGGACGGCTCGCACCTTGTCGGCGCACATCGCCGCCGACACGTCGGCGTTCTTCAGCGCGAAGGTGCCGCCGAAGCCGCAGCACTCCTCCGCGCCCGGCAGCGGCACCAGTTCGAGCCCCTTGACCTGGCGCAACAGCGTCAGCGGGCGGTCGCCCAGGTGGATGCCGCGCAGGGAGTGGCACGTCGGGTGGTAGGTGACCCGGTGGGGGAAGTAGGCCCCCACGTCGGTCGTCCCCAGCACGTCGATCAGGAACTCGGTCAGCTCGTAGGTCTTCGGCACGACCTGCGCCACCGCGTCGGCGAAGGGCCCGGACGACCCGGCCAGTTTGGGGTACTGCTCGCGGATCATGGCCGCGCACGAACCCGAGGGGACGACGACCGCGTCGTAGCCGCGCAGCGCCGCCACGCTGCGCCGGGCCAGCCGTACGGCCTCGTCCCGATAGCCGGAGTTGGCGTGCATCTGGCCGCAGCAGGTCTGGGCGCGGGGGAAGTCCACCTCGACGCCGAGGCGGCGCAGCAGGCGCACGACCGCACGCCCGGTGTCCGGGAAGAGCGTGTCGTTGACGCAGGTGACGAACAGGGCTACCCGCACATGCCCCTCCCGGCGTGTATGGTCAGACCAAATATGGTCAGACCATACATCCTGGTGCGCATGCGGCGACACCAGGCATCGGAGGAGCAGTGGTGACCCCCGGAGATCGCCGGCGTACGGACGCCCGCCCGCGCGCCTTCGAGGAGGTGCTCGCACGCATCGAGGAGCGGATCGCGGCCGACGGCCTGACCGTGGGCGACCGGCTTCCGGGCGAACGGCAGCTCGCCGAGCAGCTCGGCGTGGGCCGGTCGTCGGTCAGGGAGGCGCTGCGCGTGCTGGAGACCCTCGGGGTGGTCGCGTCGCAGGCCGGCCGGGGCCCGGACGCCGGGGCGGTGCTCACCTCCCGCCCGGGAGAGGCGCTCACCGACCTGCTCCGGCTGCATCTCGGCCTCGCCACGCTCTCGATGCGCGAGGTGATCGACACCCGGCTGATGATCGAGCAGTGGGCCGCGGCCCGCGCGGCTTCGGCCCGCGCGGCTTCGGCCCGCGCGGCTTCGGCACAGACGGCTCCCGCACAGACGGCTTCCGTGCAGACGGCTTCCGCGCAGGCGGCTTCTGCTCAGGCGGCGACCGGACGGATGGCGGAGGCGATCGCGGCCATGGACGCCGCCCGCGACCCCGCCGAGTTCGTGGAGCACGACATCGCGTTCCACCTCGCCCTCGCGGAGGCGGCGGGCAACCGGCTGATCGTGGCGGTCATGCGCGCGCTGCGCGACGCCCTGCGCCGCTACGCCGTGGACGCGGTCGTACGGCTCGGCGACACCGGCGGCCTGCAGGACGACCACCGGCGCATCCATCGGGCGATCGAGGACGGCGACGCCGGGGCCGCCGCGGCGGCGGTCGCCGAGCACCTCGCCCGCGCCTATCCGGAGTCTGGCCGGGATTCATAGAACGTGTTCTAATCACGCGTGTGGCCGATGATCTGAGACTCGGGCTGAACCTCGGGTATTGGCAGCGGAACGCCGACGACGCGACCGAGGTGGTGCTGACCGCCGAACGGCTGGGCTACGAGTCGGTGTGGACCGCCGAGGCGTACGGCAGCGACGCGTTCACCCCGCTGGCCTGGTATGGCGCGCGGACCAGCCGCATCAAGCTCGGCACGAGCGTCGCCCAGTTGTCCGCCCGGCCCCCGGTGACGACCGCGATGACCGCGATGACGCTCGACCACCTCACCGGCGGCCGGCTGGTGCTCGGCGTCGGCGCCTCGGGCCCGCAGGTCGTGGAGGGCTGGTATGGGCAGCCGTTCGCCGCGCCGCTCGCCCGCACCCGCGAGTACGTCGAGATCATGCGGAAGGTCTGGCGGCGGGAGGAGCCGGTGACCAGCCCGGGCCCGCACTATCCGCTGCCGCTGCCCGGCGGCCTCGGCAAGCCGCTCAAGCTGATCACCCACCCGCTGCGGCCCGAGATCCCCGTCTACCTGGGCGCGGAGGGCCCGAAGAACGTCGCGCTCGCCGCCGAGATCGGGCAGGGCTGGCTGCCGCTGTTCGCCTTCCCCGAGAAGATCGAGGCGATGTACGGCGACGCCCTGTCCGGCGCGAAACCGGGGTTCGACATCGCCGCCATGGTCATGGTGGTCGTCACCGGCGACCTGAGGGCCGCGCTCGACGGCGTGAAGATGATGCTGACGCTCTACATCGGCGGCATGGGGGCCAAGACCCGCAACTTCCACGCCGACATCATCGGCCGCATGGGCTACGCGGAGCAGGCCCGCCGCATCCAGGAGCTGTACCTGGCCGGCCGCCGTGACGAGGCGTTCGCGGCCATCCCCGACGAACTGGCCGACGGCATCGCGCTCCTCGGGCCGCTCGGCCGCATCCGGGAGCGGCTGGAGCTGTGGCGCCGCAGCCCGGTCACCACGCTGCTCGTCATGGGCCCCCGTGACGAGCCCACGCTCAGAGCCGTACGGGATCTGGTGTTCGGGTGAGCGCGGCCCGGGCGGCGGCAGCGGCGGCGAAGGCCCGCACCAGCGGGTGCGGCTGCCGTTCGGCCAGCTCGGGCTGGAACAGCGTGACGAGATAGAAAGGGTGGCCGGGCAGCTCCGCGACCCGCACCTCGCCCTCGTCGTCGTGCCCGGTGAAGCGCAGGCCGTGGGCCTCCAGCGTCGCCAGATGGGCGGGATCGGGCCCGTAGGAGCAGAAGTAGCGCTCCACGGTCCGGTCGGCGCCGACGATCCGCTCGGCGAGCGAGCCGGGGACGAGCCGGACCGCCGCCTCGTGACCGGCGAGGGAGCAGGCGAGCTGCCTGATCAGCGGGTCGGGGGCGGCCGGGTCGTTCTCCGCGTGGCTCACGCTCAGCCCGCACACGTTGCGGGCATACTCCAGCAGCGCGTGCTGGAAGCCGGCGCAGGTGCCGAGCAGCGGGATCGCGTGCTCCCTGGCGGTCCGCGCCGCCGTGATCGCGCCCTGCTCGCTGCGGTAGGGACTGCCGGGCAGGATCCAGACGCCGTCGAAGCCGCTCGGATCGGCGACCTCGTCGGTCCTGATCCAGTAGGCGTCGAGGTCCAGCCCCTCACGCTCGCGCAGCGCGTCGAGGATGAGCGGGATGCGGGTGTGGGCGCGGACGGCGGGTGACCGGTCGCCCACCAGCGCGATGCGGGGTCTCATGACGTCCATGCTGGCGACGTGCGAACTTAATGACAAATGATGATTTTTGGGGTTTGCATAAGCGATGCTGATGTCGTGGATCCTCACCTGCTGCGCACGTTCGTGACCGTGGTCGCCGAGGGGTCGTTCTCGGCGGCGGCCGACCGGCTCGGCTACACCCAGCCCGCGGTGTCCCAGCAGATCGCCGCACTGGAGGCCGACCTCGGGGTGCCGCTGCTGACCCGCCGCCCCGTACGGCCGACCCGGGCGGGCGAGCGTCTGCTGGAGCACGCCGGTCCGCTCCTACTGCGGCTGCGGGCCGCGCGGGCGGACGTGGCGCGGCTGTCCGCCCAGCCGTGGACCCTTACCGTCGCCGCCGGGCCCCTCGCCCTTACGGCGGACACGGCGGCGGCGCTGGCCGGGGTGACGACGCTGCGCATCGCGGGCGCGGCGGCGGCCGTGGCGCTGGTGGCCTCGGGCGAGGCCGACCTCGCGCTGACCGACGGCCCGGCCGCGCCCTCCGACCCGCTGAACCTCCCCGACGCGGGGCCGCTCACCACCGTCGGCGTACGGGAGGAGGAGCTGGTGGTCGTGCTGCCGGAAGGACATCCGCTGGCAGGCCGGTCCGGCCTGCGGCTGGACGACCTGGCCGATGCCCTGTGGGTGGACGCCCCCGAGGTGATGCCGCTCGACCGCCTGCGCGCGGTGGCACGGCTGGACGGGCTGCGGCCCGGCATCCGTTATGAGGGTCACGACCCGGCCGTCGCAGCGCGCCTGGCCGCGGCCGGGCACGGACTGACCCTGCTGCCCGCGTCCGCCGCGCCGTGCGGGGTCCGGGTGCCGCTGGCCGCGCCGAGGATCGTCCACCGGGTCGAGCTGGTGCACGCGACCCTTCCGCCAGGCCCCGCCGCCGAGGTCGTCCGCGCGCTCACCTCCTGAGCGACAGGTCACCCACCGCGTCGGCGTAGTAGACCGACCCGCCGAGGTGGAAGGCGACCTGGCGGAGTGTCCAGCCCGCCCCGGGCGAGTGGTCGAGCTGCTCCGGGCTCAGCACCTCCAGACGGGCCGTCCAGATCCGGGCGAGCCGGGTGAGCCTGCTGCGGGCCTCGTCGAGATCCTGCTCGGTGAACGGAGCGAGGTCGGCCGCAGTGGTGATCATCGACGCATGCCAGTGGTCGGGCAGGGGCACGCGGCCGGCCAGCCGGTCCTCGATCTCCGCCAGATGGTCCACGAGATGGTCGGCCACCCGGCGGATCGCCTTATGCGGGGTGTAGATCCGATCTTCCGAGGGCACCGGCAGGCCGTCCCAGGCGGTCCAGGTCGCCGCCAGGCGGGAGCACGTGGTCGATCATCTCGGCCACGACCCGCGCGGGCTCGCGGTCGTCGGTCGGCGGGGCGTCGGTCATGAACGGCCTCCAAGGTGCGAGGGCATGTGCCCGTGCAGGCTAGGGCCGCGTCGTTTCGACGCCCGCCGAAAGGTCCTGCCGACCGTTTTCCGGAAATAGACGACCGAGCCATCCGAGGCGATCGCCCAGCTTCCGGCCCAGCTGGTCCGGAACCAAAGAGGATAAATCCAGGTAGAGGCATTACATTCGCGAGTGGGTGACGGCGTGCCGGCAAAGGGGATGTCACGAAGACGGAGGCGTCGCAGGCCCCTCCGGCCTCGCGCTTGACACGACCGACATATGGGTGATTTATGGATTTATGGGGCATTTGACCGATGCCGATCGCGGAACTGATGATTGGTCCGATTTCTGCCGATCATCGTGGCCCGGTTGGCGCGGTCGCGCCCGCGAGTGGACCATTGTCGCCGGATTGCTGCAGGAGGCCAGGGTAGGCCGGGGTGCGGTCCTACTGGTCGAGGGCCGGTCAGGTGTCGGGAAGAGTCGCCTGCTCGGCATCACGACCGCCGCGGCGCCGGAGGCGGGGCTGGGAGTCGCTCAGGGCGCGGCGGACGAACTGACCCAGCTGATTCCCCTCGCCCCGCTCACCTCGGCGCTCGGGGAATCGAGCTATGCGCTTCCCGTGGCCGCTCAGATGAGCGTCTACAGTCACGCCGATCAGCGGCTGCTGCTGGTGGAACACCTGCAGGGACAGCTGGAGCAGCGGGTGGCCCGGGAACCGACGCTCCTGGCGTTGGACGACCTGCACTGGGCTGATCCGATAACTCTGCTGGCGCTGCGGTCGATGACCAGGGATCTCGCCTCCTATCCGCTCGTCTGGGTGCTGAGCCGTACGACCGGCGGCGGCGACTGTCCCCGCCTCAACTGCCTGTTCGACCTGCTGGAACGTGACGGCGCGACCCGGATCACCCTGGAGGCGCTGGACCAGGAAGCGGTGGCGGACGTCGTCGCCGACGTCCTCGGGGCGAAGCCCCACCCGGACGTGCTGGCCCTGGCCGGCATCGTGGACGGCAACCCCTTCCTGCTCGTCGATCTGCTGGAGAAGTCCAAAAGGGAGGGCGTCTTCCAGATCGCCGACGGTCGCGCGCGGATGGCGGCGTCCCCGCCGCGCACTCAGGCGATCATGCAGGAACGCCTGGAAAGGCTGTCCGCGCCGACCAGATATCTGCTTCAGTGCGCCGGAATCCTCGGCCGGTCGTTCTCGGTGAAGGATCTGGCCGAGATGCTCGGCGAATCGACCAATGGTCTGTTGCCGATGCTGGAAGAGGCGATGTCGGCGGGCATCATCGAACCCGCCGGAGATGAACTGTCCTTCCGGCACGACCTGCTGTGGCAGGCGGTGATCGGGACCATCCCCGACTCCGTACGCCGGGCCATGCACCACGATGCGGGAAAGATGCTGCTCAAGCGAAGCGGATCGGCGGTTCCCGCCGCCGCGCACCTTATCCACAGTGCCGGTCGCGGTGATACCTCCGCGCTGCTCGCGCTGGACCGAGCGGCGCAGGAGGTGCTGCGGTCCTCACCGCAGACCGCCGTGGACCTCGCCATGCGGGCGCTGGAACTCAGCGACGCCGCCGACCCTGCCTGGTTCGGCCGCGCCGCCACAGCCGTCGACGCGCTGACGGTCATCGGACGGCTGTCCGAGGCCGCGGATCTCGCCCGTTCCGCGCTTGGCAGGGCCCCGCCTCTTCATGCGCCTCGCCTGCGCTGCGCGCTGGCGCACATCCTGCTGCTGAGCGGCCGGCCGGCGGATGCGGTGTCCGAGACCGAAAACCTGCTCGCCCGCAAAGACCTGCCCGATGACCTTCGCGGCATCGCCGAATGGACGATGTTCTGGGGGCTTACCTGTCTGAACGACTTCCGCAAAGGACGGCACCGGGCGGAAACCGTTCTCGCCGGCCGCGAGCGGCACACCGATGCCGCCGTCGTCGGGGCACTTCTGCTGCTCGCTCGGTTCGCCATGGTGGACGGGCGGATCGCCGACTCGTACGCGCACCTTTGCGAAGCCTTGCGCATCACCGAACGCGGCGCCGCCGAAGCCATTCAGCGCCCGTATACGCGCCTGATACTGAGCCTCTACTACAGGGCCATGCGCGAGTTCGACGCGGCCGAGATCGCCATCCGGGCCGCCGAGGAGGAGATCAACGACCTCGGGCTGACCGTGCTCGCCGCAGAACCCGCGCTGTTCCGCTCCGTTCTGCATCTGGGCGCCGGCCGACTCGACGACGCCGCCGCCGAGGCCCAGGCCGGGAGCATGACCGCCGAAGAACTCGGCACCCACGGGTTCATCCGCGTCGGGCTGTCCATACTCGCTGTCATCGCCCTGCGGCAGGGCGACATCGACGCCGCGGTCCGGCACATCGAACGCTTCCAGTCCATCCCCGCCGCGCCCGAGATGTTGTTCGGATCGGTGTGGGAGAAGTGGGTGATGGCGGCGGTGGCCGAAGCCCAAGGTGATCCCGGGCGCGCGGTCGACATTCTCGACGCCATCTACACCGACGAGGAGAAACGGCGCTGGGCACTCCTCACGACGCCTCTCATGGCCGCCTGGATGACCCGGGCGGCGCTGGCGGCGGGGAACCGCCCGTACGCGCGGGCCGTCCTTGACACGGCCGAGTATCTGGCCCGGAACAACCCGGATTTCCCGATCTTCACCACCACGTTCGTTCACTCCTGGGGACTTTTCCACCAGGACCCCGACGCGCTGGCGGCCGCCGTCGACCAGCCCGAACCGTGGGCACGCGCCTTGGTCACCGAAGACCTCGGCGTCCTGCTGGCCACCGCGTCCGGCCCCGGCACCACCGCGAAGGCCGTCGACGCCTTGGACAAGGCGCTCGACGGCTACGAGCGCATCGGTGCGCTCTGGGACGTGGCCCGCCTGCGAGCGCGGCTGCGGGCGCTCGGAGTGCGGCGCCGCCACTGGGGCCGATCACAGCGGCCGACCGTTGGCTGGGACAGCCTCACCGACACTGAACGGGCGGTCGCCGGCCTGATCGCCAAGGGGATGACCAATCGCCAGATCGCCCAGCGGATGTTCCTCTCCCCGCACACGGTGTCCACCCACCTCCGCCGGATGTTCGGCAAGCTCGACATCGCATCTCGCACCGAGCTGGCCCGCATCGTCGCAGAAAAGTGCCCTGAGCTCATCGAGAGTGATTAGGCGGCGAGGTGGTCCCCGACCGGATTAACGCCATCGCGGACGGGATAAGAGTGAGGCAGGTCACACACCCGGCGCGGGGGAGAACAGATGCGGTCCAGATCGTCAGCGCTGAACCGGGCGGCCGCCGGCGTGTACGCGGCCCTCGCCGCCCAGGTCGTGTCTGTGACCGCGCTCGCCGTGTTCGAGGAGACCAGAGGCAGGCGGCTGGCCGCGCAGATCGCGGCCTTCGGCGGCGATCCCGCCTCTCCCGCCGCCCGGACCGTCAGCGGCGCCGCCACGGCGTTCGCCGTGCTGGTCCTGCTGGCGATCGGCGCGACCGTGGCGTGCGCCGCCGCCTATCTGTCCTGGCTGCGGCTGGTGCGCCAGGGCACTCCGCCCGTCGCGCTCGCGGCGGCGTGCCTCGTGCCCGGCGTCAACCTCGTGGTCCCGCCGTTCCTCGCCGACCTGGCCTGGCGCGAGGGCCCGGCGGGGCGACCCCGGCGAAACGGCGGCATCATGCGAAGCGGCGATCCCGCGCGGGGCGAGCCGTACGGCGCCGGAGACCGGACGCGGTGGCTGGTCGTCCTCGCCTGCTGGTGGATGAGCTGGCTGGCCGCGCTCGGCCTGGTGTTCGCCGGCCCGGCCCGGGACGGTCTGACCGGCCTCGGCACGGCCCAGGCCGCCGCGATCGCCGTAGCGGCGCTCCTGTGCGCCTCGGCCGTCCGCGAGGTCACCCTCCGGCACGCGGGCGCCGGCCGGAAGCGGACGGCACGGCCCGCCGTCCGGCCGCAGGTCCGCCTCGGCAGCACGCTCGACCAGGCCGAACGGCCGTCCGGCAGGCCGGTCGGAGACCGCGCGGCAGGGAGCGGAACGGCGGCGACCGGCGCCGGATCCGATGCCCAGCGCTCCGAGCCCGGCCCCACGGCCTCCGGCCGCGCGGGAAACGGCGGCGAGGAGGATCACCGGCCGGGCGGTGGTCCCGAGCTGCCGGAGCTGGCGTGCCAGAGCCGCCGCTGGGGCGCGGACGGGTGGCCGGGGAGCCGCCCCTCGCGTACGGCCGGCGGGGCGCCGTTGTCGGAGTAGGGCGACACCCGGAAGCCGTTGCCGTATTCGATGGGCCGTCCGCCCACCCCGGCACCGGGCACGGGCACCTCGCTGATCAGGGCGCGTACGGCGTCGAGCCCCTCGGTGCGCCACACGCGGTCGAGGTCGGCGAGGTTCCAGCAGTGGACGGCGCGCAGCGAGACCGCCCGGCCCCCGGTGCGCCGCACCACTCCCCTGGCGGCCAGCAGCCACGACCCGAACACGGTCGCGGCCGTGTGCGCCTGCACCGACTCGAAGAACGTCAGGTCGATCGGTCCTGTGGAGTCGTCCAGGGTGGTGAAGATGACCCGCTGCCCCGACCGCACGGCGGGCGTCTGGGTGGCGACCTTCACCCCCGCGACCAGGATCTCCGCGCCGTTGCGCTGCCGGAGCAGATCCCTGGCCCGCGTCACGCCGATCGCGTCGAGCAGGTCGCGGTAGAAGTCCATGACGTGGTGGCTCACGTCCATGCCGAGGATCTCCAGCTCGGCCTCGACGGCCTCGGCCTCGGTCATCTCCGGCAGCTCGCCGGGCGTGACCCGGTCGGTGAACCCCATCGGGAGCTGCCCGGCCACGCCCACGGGTGAGCCCCGGTCGAGCGCGCCGACCTGGGCGATCAGGTCGCGCCTGGTCAGCCGGCCCGGCCGCCAGCGCGGCTCCCCCGGCCGCAGGCCGTGCAGGGCGTCGAACCCGCCGACCTCCACGATCCGCTCGGCCACCGGCCGTGAGGGCCGGGCCCGCTCCCAGAAGTCGGCCAGCGAGGTGTAGGGCCGGCCCGCGACCATGCGCTCCACCTCGGCCTCGCTCACCCCCCGTACGGCCGAGAACGGCACCCGCAGGCCGTATCCACGGCCGAACTCCACCGGCCCGCCCTCCACCGGCCCGCCCTCCACCGGCCCGCCCTCGGCCGGGCTCGTACGCTCGACCAGCCAGGTCTTCCCCGACCGGTTGACGTCGAGGGGCAGGACGTCCACGCCGCACTGGCGGGCCTCGTCGAGGATGACCCGGCTCGGATACATGCCGGGGTCGTGGGTGAGCACGCCCGCGAGGAACGCCGCCGTGTGGTGCCGTTTCAGCCAGGCCGACTGATAGGTGGGCAGCGCGAACGCCGCCGCGTGCGCCTTGCAGAACCCGAACCCGCCGAACGCGTCGAGCACCTTCCACGCCTGCTCGACGACGTCGTCGGCGTAGCCGTTCTCCTTGGCGAGCGGCACGAACCAGGCGCGTACGGCCTCGCGGCCCTCCGGCGTGCCGAGCGCGCGGCGGGCCCGGTCGGCCTCCGACAGCCCCGCCCCGGTCATGACGTCGATGACCTTCATGACCTGCTCGTGGAAGACGACCACCCCGTTGGTCTCCCTGAGCGCATCGCGCAGCGACTCGTGCGGGTAGCGCGCCTCGCGGAAGCCGTGCCGGGTCTCCAGGTAGGGGGTGACCATGTCGGAGTTGACCGGTCCCGGGCGGAACAGCGAGATGTCCACGATCAGGTCGTGCATCGTGCGCGGCTCCAGCTTGGCGACGAGTTCGCGCTGCCCCGGAGACTCGATCTGGAAGCAGCCGATCGTGCGGCTGAGGCGGATCATGTCGTAGGTCTCCCGGTCGTCGCGCGGGACGGCGTCGAGGTCGATCTTCCGGTTCTCGACCCGTTCGACCTCCTGGAGGGCGTAGGCGAGCGCCGACTGCATGCGTACGCCGAGCACGTCGAGCTTGAGCAGGCCCGCCTCCTCGACGTCGTCCTTGTCGAACTGCGACATCGGGAAGTCCAGCATGCTGCGCTCGACCGGGGTGCGGTCGCGCAACGTGGAGTTGCCGATCAAAACGCCGCAGGGGTGCAGCGCGATGTGCCGGGGCAGCCCGTCGAGCCGCTCCGCCAGGCGGAACACCGTCTCCAGCGACCGGTCGTTCAGCCCGCTGTCGCGCAGCTCCGGCAGGTCGGACAGCGCGGCCCTGATCTGCCTGGCCCGCACCTGCGGGAACGCCTTGGCGATGACGTCGATCTCGTGCGGCGGCAGGCCCATGGCGGCGCCGACGTCCCTGATCGCGCTGCGGGCGCGGTAGGTCTCCATCATCGACACGCAGGCCACCCGATCCTCGCCGTACCGGTCGAGGATCGCGCGGTAGCAGTCGAGGCGGCGGGCCGACTCCACGTCGATGTCGATGTCGGGCAGGCCCTTGCGGCCCTCCGACAGGAAGCGCTCCATCAGCAGGCCGTGTTCGAGCGGGTTCACCTCGCCGATGCCGATCAGGTAGTTGACCAGGCTGCTCGCCCCCGAGCCGCGGATCGCGCAGCGCACGCCCATCGCCCGGATCATGTCCGTGATGCCGGCGACGGACGTGAAGTAGCCCGACAGCCGCTTCTTCTCGATCACGTGGAGCTCGGCGGCGAGCCGGTCGCGGGCCTCGGCCGAGCGCTCCAGGCCGCGCCGGGCCAGCCCTTCCTCGCAGCGCCGCCGCAGCAGGGGCACCGGGTCCTCGCCGACCTCAGGCAGGTGGAGCCGGGGCCGCTCGGGGTCGAGCAGGGGCACGATCTCGACAGGGTCGAGCACGCACAGGTCGGCCACGCGGCGCGTCTCGGCCAGCAGCCGCGCGGCCCGGCCGGTGTCGCCGCCGCAGATCCGCGCGGCCACCCGAGCCATCTCGGCGCCGTCCTTCAGGTACGCGTGGGCCGTGGGGTCGTCGAGGTGCCGCCCGTCGAGGGGCACCAGCTTGCGCGCCGCGTCGAGCACGTTGCCGACCTGGTGATCGGCGGCGTCCAGATAGCGGACCGCGTTCGTCAGCACGACCGGCACGCCCATCGAGTCGGCCAGCCCGATCATGCGGGCGGCGGTGCTCGCGTCGCGATAGCCGTACAGATCGGACACCTCGACGACCAGGTCGGGGACCACCGCGCGCCAGGCGGCCAGCAGGGTCCTGGCCTGGTCGTCGTGCCGCTCGGCCACCGCGCGGCCGACGCCGGAGCGGGGCCCGAGCAGCACGGTCAGCCGGGGCTCCCCGTCCGGGCCGGTCGCGTGCTCGGCCACCATGCCCGGCGTGACGTACGGCGCGCCGCGCTCCCCCGCGTGGTGGGCGGCCGTGACCAGGCGGCACAGCGCGGCCCAGCCGCCGGTGCGGGCGAGCACGACGACCCGCGCCGGCTCGGCCGCCGCCCCCCGGCCATGCCCGTGCCCATGCCCGTGTCCATGCCCGCGGCTGTGACCGGTGCGGCGGCCGGACGGCAGGCCGCCCTCGAACAGGTCGTCCGGCACGGAAGAACCGGGCACCGAAGAGCCGGGCAGGGAAGAGACGCCGTCGAGGGCGAGATCGACCCCGACGACCGGGCGGACGCCCTGCTCGTGGCACGCGATGACGTGCTTGATCGCGCCATAGAGGCCGTCGCGGTCGGTCAGCGCGAGCGTGTCCATGCCGTGCTCGGCGGCCCGCCGGACGAGGGCGGCCGGGAACGCGGTGCCGTACCGCAGCGAGAAGGCGGACGCCACGTGCAGGTGGGCGAAGGCGCGCGTCACGGGCACACCCCCGTCCGTCCCCGGTCCGTCCTCCAGCGGCCCGTCCCCCGGTTGGGTGGCTGGAGCGTTCCCATCAGTCCCAGGCCCTCAGCAGGAGCCAGCCGCCGCTGGCGGTGTCGAAGCGCAGTTCATAGGTCCCGACCTCCTTGCCGGCCGCGGCACCCACTCGCCAGAAGCGCCGCTCGCCGGGATCGGCGTCCGAGGTCTTCCACCACTCTCTGGCGACCACCCAGTGGTCCTGGACCTCGCGGACGGTGTAGAGCCGGTCACGCCAGACGAACTGAGCAGGGCGCCCGTCCCGGACCCACACCTCGATCGGATCGCCGTAAAGTCTGCTCAAGACTCCTTCTCCCTGTGGCTTCGTGGCCACCCGGGGGAAGACGGGCGGATGATTCGGGCAGAATCGCCGCTACTTCGAACATACGTTCCCAGGGCGGTGAACGCAAGTCGGCACGGCCCGTTCCCGGGTGCGAAATCCCAGGAAGCACGCCCGCGGGCGGAGCCGTCAGGCACCGGCGACCGCATAAGGTCGCCGGGCGGACGCTTCGCCGCTGCGAGGTGAGTCGTGACCACGATGTCGCTCCTACGACGTTGAGCCTCGCCCCGCACCCGAGACGCGATCTTCAGAGGAGACCGTCTCCATCTGTGATCACAGCAGTACTCTGGCGGGGACTCGCACTGGTCCGCACAGTGACCATTGGAACGCAGACCGGCATGGAAAGTGTGGCTTGATGGAGAAGCGGCTGATCGAGCTCGAGGTGGAGAACTTCCGCAGCCTGCGAAAAGTGGCGCTTCCCCTGGGGCCGCTCAATGTGCTCGTCGGCGCGAACGGCGCAGGAAAAACCAATATCCTCGAAGTGTTCCGATTTCTCGCGGACGTGATCCGGACCGACCTGCAGCCGGCACTCGACCTTCGCGGCGGGTTCGACGAGGTCGCCTTCTGGGGTGGGGACAAGCCACCGACCTCCATCCAGATCAAACTGAAGGCGAACTGGACGACTCACAGCAGCCCGAACGCACCCGACGAGTACTCACTACGGATCGAGCAGCGCAGCGGCAGATCCCTCTCCCGGCGGGAGACATTCCAATTCAAACGGACGCAGGGACGCGGCCGCCGAATCACGATCTCCGGCCAGAAGGTCAATGTCGTTCAAATCGGTAAAGACCGGGCCGAGTCCCCTGCGCACTCCATCGGAATCCAGCGGCTGAGCAGCGGCCTCTCCACGCTTCCACGGCTCACAGATGACGAGGGAGGGACCGAGGTGGCGACGGTGGCGCAGCGGCTCGCGTCCTTCCGGGTCTTCGATGTGAACGTCGGATCCGCCCGCATGCCGAGTCGCTTTCCACACGGGATGGATGCTTTGGAGGACGACGCCGCCAACATGGCCGCGTTTCTTCT
Source organism: Microbispora sp. CL1-1 (assembly GCF_012034195.1). Taxonomy (NCBI): domain Bacteria; kingdom Bacillati; phylum Actinomycetota; class Actinomycetes; order Streptosporangiales; family Streptosporangiaceae; genus Microbispora; species Microbispora sp. CL1-1. Next base: position 23,958 of record NZ_JAATEK010000026.1, on the reverse strand, counting down.
GACGCTGCGAAGCCGTGACGAGGAGGCGTTCCAGAGGCTGGAGGCCGACGCGATCGAGGTGCTTCCACAGCTCACCGGAATTGATTTCGAATTTCCCTCTGGTCCCGCGCGCGAGGTCATCGTCATCCTCCACGAGCGAGGACTTCGCAGACGGACGCAGCTCGCCGACGCATCGTACGGAACGATCCGCCTCCTCGGTCTCCTTTCCCTGCTTTACGACCCCAGCCCCCCGGCCCTGACGTGCATCGAGGAGATCGATCACGGCTTGCATCCCCAAGCTCTGGAACTTCTCGTGGAGCGGCTCCGCGAAGCCAGCCTACGGACGCAGTTCCTCATCGCCACGCACTCCCCTGCCCTTGCCGACAGGCTGCACCCGGACGAGCTGGTCGTCTGCGAACGCCGAGACGACGGATCTTCCGCGATACCCGCTATCTCCCATAAGCAGATCCGTGACATCGTCACGCGAAGCGAAGGGCTTCCTCTCGGCGAACTGTGGTTCTCGGGCGCCCTGGGAGGCGATCTGTGACCCCGCGAGGCGGCACTCGTGTGCGTGCCACGAAGAAGCCCGTCGTGGTTCTCGCCGGCGAGGACAGCAACGACCGGCGCTGCCTCCGCATCGTGTTGGAAGCCCTGTGCCCGCAGATGAAAGGGAGGCTCGTGGAGATCAACGAGCCTGTCCGTTTACGGCAGGCCACCGGTCAGAGACTCACCGATCGAGTGAACAAACTCGCCAGACTGGCCGCGCGCGGGCTGCCAGGGAGAAGGCCGAACTCGCCTGCTTTTTCGTCCATGAGGATCTCGACGCCGTCGACGGCGAAGAGTACGTCCGGATCCGCGACCGGGTGCAGGACGCCCTCGACAGGGAGATGAATTCGGCTCATTACGGGCTGGCCGCGTGGGAGACGGAAGCGTGGATGTTCCTGTTCCCGAAAGCGTTGAAGGCGTTCGTGTCCTCCTGGGAGGTGCCGAGCAAATACCTGGGACGAGACACGGGGAAAATACATGACCCGAAGAAGGTCCTCATGAACGAGATCGGAACCCCGTCCCGCCGCTACCGGGAGTCGGATGCACCCGGGGTGCTGGAAAAGGCGGTCTCCCTGGGTTCCCTGAGAGAGTTGTCCGGTTCGAACCGATCATGGAGCGATCTCTGCGCCAGCGTGGAGCGCTGCTGCGGGGAACACCTCGGGAACCGATAGTTCCGCTGCTTCCCGCTGTCGGGCAGCACCGCGTCACTCCTGGGGAATTTCACCCTCACCGACTCAGTCGAACCCGCCACCGGTCTCCGCCCGGGACAGGAAGGGCCTGTTTGGCACTCAGGTCAGGAGAGTGCTAACAGTAGTGACGTCGCCGGCGCGGGCGCTGGGACCGAGCACTACGACGCGTACGCGGCGGCGGTGATTCCTACGCCGAAGACCGTGGATGCGTATCGGAGGTGTACTCGTCATGCGTTCAGTGAGCGATCTTCACCCCGCCCGGTCCCGCTCCGGTGGCCTGCGGATCGCGATGGTCGCCCCGCCCTGGTACGAACTGCCGCCCCGGGCGTACGGCGGCATCGAGGCCATGGTGTCCGATCTGACCACCGCCCTCGTGCGCCGTGGTCACACGGTGACGCTCATCGGCGCGGGACGCGCCGACACCCCGGCGGACTACGTCGCCACCTATCCCGAGGCCCCCTCGTCGCGCATCGGAGAGCCGCTGCCCGAGGTGGTGCACGCGGCGGCCGCCGCGGCCACGCTGGCCTCCCTCGACGTCGACATCGTCCACGACCACTCCCTGGCCGGCCCGCTCACCGCGGCCTCCCGTACGGCCCCGACGCTGGTGACCGTGCACGGCGCGATCGACGACGACCTGGGCGAGTTCTACCGCAGGCTGGGCGGCACGGTCTCGCTGGCCGCCATCTCCGGCTCCCAGCGCGGGTCGGCCTCCGACCTGAACTGGGCCGGTGTGGTGCACAACGCCGTTGACGCCGCGAGCTTCCCCTACCGGGCGGACAAGGAAGACTGGCTCCTGTGGCTGGGCAGGTTCAGCCCGGACAAGGGCGCCCACCTGGCCATCGACGCCGCCCGCGCGGCCGGGCGCAGGATCCTCCTCGCGGGCAAGCTGACCGAGCCGTCCGAGCACGACTACTTCTCCAGGTTCGTCCGTCCCCGTCTGGGCGCGGACGCCGAATACGTGGGCGAGGCCGACGCCGCCCGCAAGCGCGACCTGCTGTCGCGGGCCCGCTGCCTGCTGTTCCCCATCCAGTGGGAGGAGCCGTTCGGGCTGGTGATGATCGAGGCGATGGCGTGCGGCACGCCGGTGGTCACCCTGCGCCGCGGCGCTGCCCCCGAGGTCGTGGTGGACGGCGTCACCGGTTTCGTGCGCACCTCGCCGGACGAGCTGCCGGACGCGGTCGAGCGGGCCGGCGACCTGGATCCCCGCGCCTGCCGCGCCCACGTCGAGCGGCACTTCGACGTCTCGGTGATGGCAGAGGGATATGAGCGCCTCTATCGGCAGGTGATCGCCGGGGCCGCGCTGCGCGACCGCACCGCCGTCCCCGCTTCCGCCCCCGCTCTCGCCGGCTGACCGGCCTGCCGGCCCGCCCGCGCCCTTGCCACGCCCCGCCGGGGACGCCGCGGGCGGGCCGGACCGGCTCCGTGGCTCAGCCCGCGTGATCCGCGTACGCGGCCAGGAGCTGGGCCTCCGCGGTGTCGAAGTACGCGAGCAGCTCCCGTTCGGCCCGTTCTGGATCGCCCTCGATCAGCAGCGTGGCGATGCGCGCGTTGTCTCCCAGGTAGGGCTCGTGGAAGGTCCTGAGCTCGCCCATCACGTGGAAGGCCAGCCGAAGCTCGGCGAGCAGGCGCGCCATGGTCTCGTCCACGCGGGGACTGGCCAGCAGCGCGGTGATCGCGCGGTGGAACCGCATGTTGGCGGTGCCGACGGCCGCCCAGTCGCCGACCTCCGCCGCCGCCTGCCCCTTCTCGACGTGGCGCCGCACCTCCTCCACGGCCTCTCGCGGGGCCGTGACGGACGCCCGTACGCCCGCCGTTTCGAGGATGCGGCGCATGGCGTAGATGTCGGCCACGTCGGCCGCGGCGAGCTTGCGGACGAAGACCCCGCGGTGCAGCTCGTGCACCAGCAGGTTCTCGTGCGACAGCAGCCGGAACGCCTCTCTGAGCGTGTTGCGGGAGACGCCGAGGAGGTTGCCGATCGTCTCCTCCGACAGGCGGGTGCCCGGCGGCAGGGAGCCGTCGATGACGTTCTCCCGCAGGACGTCGGCGACCAGCTCCGCGGCACTGGCCCTATCGAGCACCGGCCGAGCCGCGCTCAACCGTGCCGCCCAGTCCGCCATAGCCGTCATCACCGCAACCCCTTTTCGACCGCCGGATCAGTCCCAGCTTAGGCCGCGGCAGGCCCGCCGGATTCGGTGATCACCAATGGATTTCGCATGATCACACGGAGTTGTGGCACAGAAGTAACCTACAAGAGTCTTGATGAATCGTTGAACAATCCTCTAATTTCCAGGGGAGGTGAAGCAAAGGAGTTTCCGTATGAACCCACCCCCCGGCACCCAGACGACCTCGCCCGCGGGCACCACGAGCGGAGGACGGCGCTCGGCGCTGCTCGGCGCGATGTTCCTCATGGCCACGAGCGCCATCGGCCCCGGCTTCATCACCCAGACGACGACGTTCACGGCGCAGCTCGGGGCGGCGTTCGCGTTCGTTATCGTCGCGTCGATCCTCGTCGACATCGCCGTCCAGCTGAACGTGTGGCGGGTGATCGGCGTCTCCGGCATGCGCGCCCAGACGCTGGGCAACCGGGTGCTGCCCGGTTCGGGATACTTCCTGGCCGCCCTCGTGGCGTTCGGCGGCCTGGTGTTCAACATCGGCAACGTCGGCGGCGCGGCGCTCGGCCTGAACGCCCTCGCGGGGATCGACGTCAAGATCGGCGGCACGGTGTCCGCCCTGATCGCCGTCGCCATCTTCCTCAGCAAGAAGGCCGGCGTGGCCGTCGACCGGATCGTCGTCGTCCTCGGCGTCGTGATGGTGGCGCTGACGCTGTACGTGGCGGTCGTCTCGGACCCGCCGGTGGGCGAGGCCCTGCGGCAGACGGTGCTGCCGGACAAGGTCGACTTCCTCGCCGTCACGACGCTGATCGGCGGCACGGTCGGGGGCTACATCACCTACGCGGGGGCGCACCGGCTGATCGACGCGGGCGTGACCGGACCGCGCAACGCCGGTCAGATCTCCCGCGGCTCGATCACCGGCATCCTCGTCACCGGTGTCATGCGCGTGATCCTCTTCCTCGCCTCGCTCGGCGTGGTGGCCGGGGGCTTCAAGCTCGCCGCCGGCTCCACCAACCCGGCCGCCGACATCTTCGCGAGCGCGGCGGGCGAGGTGGGCCTGCGGCTGTTCGGCGTCGTCCTGTGGGCCGCGGCCATCACCTCGGTCATCGGCGCCTCGTACACGTCGGTGTCGTTCCTCGCCAGCTTCTCGCCCCGTACGGACCGCTACCGCTCGTGGATCACGGTGGCCTTCATCGTGGTCTCGACGGCGGTCTTCCTGCTCCTCGGCAAGGCTCCGGCCAACCTGCTGATCCTCGCCGGAGCGCTCAACGGCCTCATCCTGCCCGTCGGCCTGGCCGTGATCCTCTGGGTCGCCGCACGCCGTCGTGATCTCATGGGGGGATACCGCTACCCTGTCTGGCTGCTCGGGATCGGTGTGCTCGCCTGGGCGCTGACCATCTATCTCGGCTGGAACTCCCTCAGCGGGATCAGCGCGCTCTGGAGCTGACGTGTCCTACCCGACCATGCGCATCGACCTCAACTCCGACCTGGGCGAGGGCTTCGGCCGGTGGACCCTCGGCGACGACGACGCGCTGTTGTCGATCGTCACGAGCGCCAACGTCGCCTGCGGGTTCCACGCGGGAGACCCGGTCATCATGCGGCGCACCTGCGAGACCGCGGCCGCGCGCGGCGTGGTGATCGGTGCCCAGGTCGGCTATCGCGACCTGGCGGGCTTCGGGCGGCGCTTCATCGACGTGCCGCCCGTCGAGCTCGCCGACGACGTCATCTACCAGATCGGCGCGCTGGACGCCTTCGCGCGGGTGGCGGGCACCAGGGTCAGGTACGTCAAGCCGCACGGCGCGCTCTACAACGCGATCGTGCACCACGAGGCGCAGGCCGCCGCGGTCGTCGCGGCCGTGCGGGCCTACGACCCCGGCCTGCCGGTGCTCGGTCTGCCCGGCTCGGCGTGGCTGCGCCAGGCGTCCAGGGCAGGCCTCACCACGGTCGCCGAATGCTTCGCCGACCGCGCCTACACCCGCGAGGGCAGGCTGGTGCCGCGCGGCGTGCCCGGCGCCGTCCTGCACGACCCCGCCCAGGTCGCCGCGCGCAGCGTACGCATGGCCAGGGGCGAGCCGATCGAGGCCGTCGACGGGACGCCGCTCACCATCACGGCCGACTCGATCTGCGTGCACGGCGACAGCCCCGGCGCCGTCGCCATGGCGATCGAGGTCCGTGACGCGCTCAAGGCGAACGGCATCGGCCTGGCGCCGTTCGCGGGGCAGCCGTTGGAAGAGCAGCCGCTCATGGACACGAAGGCGTCGTTCGCGGAGGAGCGGGCGTGAACGCACGGCTGCACCGCTGTGGCGAGCACGCGGTCCTGGTCGAGCTCGACCGCCTTGAGGAGGTCGTCGCCCTCTACGATGCCCTCGCGGCCGACCCTCCTCGGGGGATAGTCGACCTCGTCCCCGCGGCGCGTACGCTGCTCGTCCGGTTCGAGCCGCCGGCACGTCACTCCGAGGTGGAGTCCGCCGTCCTGTCCGTACGGCCGGCCGCGGGCCGCCTGGCGACGACCGAGGAGGTGGTGATCCCGGTGGTGTACGACGGCGACGACCTCGCGGACGTGGCCCGGCTGACCGGGCTCACCGAACGCGAGGTCGTGGCGGCGCACACCGGGACGGCGTGGACGGTCGCCTTCTGCGGTTTCGCCCCCGGCTTCGGCTATCTGATCGGCGGCGATCCCCGGCTGGCCGTGCCCCGGCGGCCGGAGTCGCGCGTACGCGTGCCGACCGGCGCCGTGGCGCTCGCCGGGGAGTTCAGCGGGGTCTACCCGCGCGAGTCGCCGGGCGGCTGGCAGCTCATCGGGCGCACCGAGACCGTGGTGTGGGACATCGCCGCCGACCCGCCCGCCCTGCTGCGCCCGGGGGTCCGGGTGCGGTTCGCGGAGGCGTAGCCGTGAGCGAGGCGTCATGAGCACGCCGGAGGTGAGCGGGAAAACGGCGGGCGGGTCGGCGGTGAGCGGTACGGCCGTGAGCGGGTCGGCGATGAGCGGAGGGTCATGAGCGAGCAGGCGGTGAGCGGGCCTCGGCGGGCGCTGGTGGTGCTGGCCCCCGGTCCCCTCACCACGGTGCAGGACCTCGGGCGGCGCCGGCACAGCCATCTCGGCGTCGGGCGCTCCGGCGCGGCCGACCGGGGCGCGCTGCGGCTGGCCAACCGCCTGCTGGCCAATCCCGAGAACGCCGCCTGCCTGGAGATCACCCTGGGCGGGCTGAAGGTCCGCGCCGTCGGCGACCTGCTCGTGACGCTCACCGGCGCCCCGTGCCCCGCCACCGTCACCCTGCCCGACGGACGCACGCGCGGCGCCGGGCACGCGTCGGTCGAGCGCCTGCCCGACGGGGCCACGCTGCGGCTCGGCGTGCCGCCCCGGGGGCTGCGGACCTACCTGGCGGTCCGCGGCGGGATAGACGTGCCCGAGGTGCTGGGGTCGCGGTCCACCGACCTGCTCTCCGGGCTCGGCCCGGAACGCCCGGCGCCCGGATCGGTGCTCCCCGTCGGGCCGGCGCCCGCGGCGTTCCCCGTGACCGACTTCGCCCCGGTGCCCGAGCCGGAGGCGGGCGTCCTCGTGCTCGACGTGATCCCGGGGCCACGCCACGACTGGTTCACCCCCGGAGCGCTGGCGGCCCTGTGCGCCGAGCCGTACGAGGTGACCCCGCACAGCGACCGGGTGGGCATGCGGCTGCGCGGGCCGCGCCTCGAACGCGCGCGCGACGGCGAGCTGCCGAGCGAGGGCATGGTGCCCGGCGCGCTGCAGGTGCCGCCGTCGGGACAGCCGACGCTCTTCCTCGCGGATCACCCCGTGACCGGCGGCTATCCGGTCATCGCGGTGGTCCGCGATCACCACGTCGACCGGGCGGCGCAGGCCCGTCCCGGGCAGCACGTCCGTTTCCGGGTGGCTGGCGCCACCCGTTGAACAGAGGAGGCCCCGATGGAACCCGACCCCGCACGGCGGCGACCGGCGCCTGCTCCGAGGACGGCCGGGATCAGTCGCCGGCGCGGCGGACGAGAGGGTTGGCGGCGGTCGAGTTGCGAATGCTGAAGGTCACGCTGCCGGCGCGGTAGCGGTCGTCGGAGCACTCGACCGGCCTGCCCTCCTGGGTGGTGGTGACGCGGCGCTGGCGCAGCAGGGGGCTGCCCCGCCGCACCTCGAGCAGCCGGGCGTCCTCGCTGCCGGCCGCCACCGCGTCGATCAGGTGCTCGCCGTACGCGAAGACGAGGCCGACCGACTCGTAGAGCTCCTGGGTCACCGACTCGCACTCGGGGTCGAGCCGCTCGACGGCGGGAGCGATCCAGCCGGCGTAGACGGTGCGCTCGACCAGCACCGGCTCGCCGTCGAGCCGCCGCAGCCGCAGCACGTCGAGCACCTCCTCCCCCGGCTCCAGCGACAGCCGTACGGCCTCGGAGGGCGAGCACGGACGGCGGCGGGCGGACAGCACGCTGCCGCTGGCGCGGTAGCCCATCGACCGGGCCCACTGGGCGAAACTGTGCAGCTCGGCGAAGCTCTGGCTGCGCTCGCTGCCGAGCACGATGCGCCGCGCGCCCTGCCGCGACCCCACCAGCCCCTCGGCGGCCAGCAGGGCGACGGCCTGGCGGACGGTGCCGCGCGCCGCCGAGTAACGTATGGCCAGCTCAGCCTCGGAGGGAAGCTGGGCACCTATCGCGTAGTCCCCTCTGACGATGGCGTCCCGCAGGTCACCTGCGATCTGTTCATAGCGCGCCATCGTGATGAGCCCTTCCGTTCACGCGACTGACATCGATATGCGACTTACTAGGTCTGGCTTGTTTGTACAAGTTCGCCTAAGTTCGATCCACGCACCACAGTGGGAGGGACCGTTGTCCACACGTACCGTCGGCCTTGTTGCCGCGCTCACGATAACCACCTCAGTGATCGCGGCATGCGGCGCCGCCCCCACGACCGCCGGCGGCGGCTCGGGGTCGGGTGATTCCAAGGCCGCCTCCGCGACCTCCGTCCAGGACTTCGGCGGGATGGACAAGCTGGTGGAGGCCGCCAAGAAGGAAGGCAAGCTCAACACCATCGCGCTGCCGCCCGACTGGGCCAACTACGGCGAGGTCATCAAGGCGTTCGAGGCCAAGTACGGCATCAAGATCACCAATGACAACCCCGACGGCTCCAGCCAGGACGAGATCAACGCGGTCAAGACCCTGAAGGGCCAGGACCGCGCCCCCGACGTGCTCGACCTCGGCAGCGCCTTCGCGCTCAGCGGCGCCCAGGAGGGCCTGTTCGCCCCCTACAAGGTGCAGAGCTGGGACAAGATCCCCGACGGCCAGAAGGACGCGAGCGGCGCCTGGTACTACGACTACGGCGGCTACATCTCCATCGGCTGCGACGCCAAGCGGGTCAAGACCTGCCCCCAGACCTTCGCCGACCTGCTCAAGCCCGAATACAAGGGCATGGTCGCGCTGAACGGCGACCCGACCAAGGCCGGCGCCGCCTTCGCCGGCGTCTACGCCGCCTCGCTCGCCAACCAGGGCTCGTTCGACGACATCCAGCCGGGCATCGACTTCTTCAAGAAGCTCAAGGAGAACGGCAACTTCAACCCGGTCGAGGCCACCCCCGCCACGGTGGAGAAGGGCGAGACCCCGATCACCCTCGACTGGGACTACCTGCAGGCCAGCTACGCCAAGGAGTTCTCCTCCAAGGGCGTCGACTGGCAGATCGCCATCCCCAGCGACGGCCAGTACGCCAACTTCTACGCCCAGGCGATCAACAAGTGGGCGCCGCACCCCGCCGCCGCCCGCCTCTGGCAGGAGTTCCTCTACAGCACCGAGGGCCAGAACCTGTGGCTGAAGGGCTACGCCCGCCCGGTGCTGCTGCCCTCCATGCAGCAGGACGGCAGCGCGGACGCCGCCATGGTCGACCAGCTCCCCAAGGTCGAGGGCACCCCCTCCTTCCCCACTCCGGACCAGGTCAACAAGGCCAAGGAAGTCCTGGCGAGCGGGTGGGGCGCGGCGGTCTCGGGCTGAGATCGTGCGCGACAGCCGTACGAGATCGAAGAGCCGGTGGGCGGCCGCGCCGCTGCTGGTCTTCGTCGTCATCGTCTTCGGCGTGCCGATGCTGGTCCTCCTTGGTGGCACGTTCACCAAGGAGGGCACGTTCAGCACCGCCAACCTCACCGAGTCGCTCCAGGGCGCGTATCTGACGGCCCTGTTCGGCAGCGTCAAGCTCTCGGCGCTGGTGGCGGTGCTGGGCGGGGTGCTCGGCACCTTCCTCGCCCAGGCCGTGGTGACCTCCAGGTTCCGCGCGCTGCGCGAGGCGGTGCTGACCGCCTCCGGCGTGCTGGCCAACTTCGGCGGCGTGCCGCTGGCCTTCGCCTGGATCGCCACGCTCGGCAACTCGGGCGTCGTCACCACCACGCTCGGCCTCGGCGAGCACGGATGGAGCCTGTACAACTTCTGGGGTCTCGCCCTGGTCTACCTGTACTTCTCCATCCCCCTGCAGGTCCTCACGGTCGTGCCCGCGCTCGACGGGCTGCGCCCGCAGTGGCGTGAGGCCGCGCAGAACAACGGCGCGAGCACCTGGCAGTTCTGGCGGTACGTCGGGATTCCGGTGCTGACCCCCTCGCTGCTCGGCGGGGTCGTGCTGCTGTTCGGCGGCGCGTTCTCGGCCTACGCCACGGCGCAGGCCATGGTCGGGTCCACCGTCCCGCTGGTCACGCTGAAGATCGCCGACGCGCTCACCGGCAACGTGCTGATCGGCCACGAGAACGTCGCGCTGGCCCTCAGCCTCGACATGATCGTGGTCGCGGGCCTGGTCATGGCCGTCTATCTCCCGCTGCAGCGAAGGAGCGCCCGATGGCTTCGCTGACTCCGCAGGTGACCCCTCAGGTGACCACGCAGGCCGCCGCCGGAACGGCGCCCGCGCGCGGCGGCCGGCCGCGGCGTCCGCGGGTGTGGCGCGGGGTGGTCCTCGTGCTCGCCGCCGTCTATTTCCTCGTCCCGCTGATCGCGTCGTTCGTCTTCACGGTGAAGGAGCCCGACCAGGGCTTCTCGCTCGACGCGTACGGCCAGATCTTCTCGGCCGAGGGCTTCGGCGGCAGCCTCCTGCTGTCGCTCGGGCTCGGGGTCGCCACGATCGTGCTCGTGCTGCTGCTGACGCTGCCCGCCGCGGTGGCCGTACGGCTCGGCGCGCCGCGGCTGCGCCCGGTGCTCGAAGTGGTCTGCACGCTGCCGCTGGTGGTGCCCCCGATCACGTTCGTGGCCGGGATCAGCACCGTGCTGCGGTGGGGGCCCGACTATCTGGCGACCACGCCCCTCTATCAGACGATCATCGCGGTGCAGAACCCCGACTTCCCGGTGGTGCTGGTGCTCGCCTACGTCGTGCTGGCGCTGCCGTTCGCCTACCGCTCGCTCGACGCGGGCCTGGGCGCGATCGACGTGCGCACGCTGTCGGAGGCGGCCAGGAACCTCGGGGCGTCGTGGCCCCACGTGCTGCTGCGGGTGATCATCCCCAACATGCGGTCGGCGATGGCGAGCGCGTCGTTCCTCACGCTGGCGCTGGTGCTCGGCGAGTTCACGATCGCCCGGCTGCTCAGCTTCGAGACCTTCCCCAACTGGATCTACCGGATCTCCGGCTCTCAGGCGCAGGTGTCGGTGGCCGTCTCGGTGTTCAGCCTGCTGATCACCTGGCTGCTGCTGCTCGCCCTGTCGTCCGCCGGTGCGAGGCAAAGGAGTGGATCATGAACGGCGCCCGGGTCGAGTTCCGCGGCCTGCGGCGGCGGTTCGGCAGCACGGTCGCGCTGGACGGGCTCGATCTCACGGTGGAGCCCGGCGAGCTGATCGCGCTGCTCGGCCCGTCGGGGTGCGGCAAGACCACCGCGCTGCGCTGCCTCGCCGGCTTCGAGCAGCCCGACGAGGGCGAGGTGCTGGTGGACGGCGCCGACATCACGCGCGTGCCGGCCAACCGGCGCGACGCCGGCATGGTCTTCCAGTCCTACAGCCTTTTCCCCAACCTCAACGCCCGCGACAACGTGAGCTTCGGCATGCGGGTGCGCAAGGTGCCCGCCGCCAAGCGGCACGCCCGCGCGCAGGAGCTGCTCGAACTGGTCGGCCTGCCGTCCGTCGGCGACCGCTATCCCCACCAGTTGTCCGGCGGTCAGCAGCAGCGCGTGGCGCTGGCCCGCGCGCTCGCCCTGGAGCCCAGGGTGCTGCTGCTGGACGAGCCGCTGTCGGCGCTCGACGCCAAGGTGCGCGTCACGCTGCGCGAGGAGATCCGCCGCCTGCAGCTCTCCCTCGGCATCACGACGATCTTCGTGACGCACGACCAGGAGGAGGCGCTGTCGATGGCCGACCGGGTCGCCGTGCTGCGCGACGGCCGCCTGGAGCAGGTCGCCGACCCCGCCACCCTGTACGACCGGCCGGCGACCGCGTTCGTCGCCGAGTTCGTCGGCGCGATGAACCACCTGCCCGGCCTGGTGTCGGGCGACCGGGTCACCGTGCTCGGGCAGACGCTGCCCGTGGAGGGCCAGGCTCCGGACGCGGCGCAGGCGGACGTGCTGGTGCGGCCCGAGGCCGTGCTGGTCACTCCGGACGCCGAGGGCGACGGGATCGTCATGGTGTCGTCGTTCCGCGGCTCCACCGCCCGCCTGCGGATCCGCCTGGGCGACGGCACCGAGGTGCTGGCCGATGTCCCCGGCCACGACTCGGCGCGCTTCGCGCCCGGCACCGCCGTACGGATCGGGCTGGTCGAGCGGCCCGTGCTCGTGTCGGCCCGTTCGGAGACCGGAGGAGCCGCGGCGGCGGTCCCCGAACCCGATGTCGTCTAGGGCGTGCCCTGCGGCGGTCCTGTTCGACATGGACGGCACGCTGGTGGACACCGAGGACCTGTGGTGGGACGCCTGCGTGGAGGTGGCGGACGGCCTGGACTCCCCTCTCGGGGAGGCCGACCGTGAGGCGTTGTTCGGCCTGTCGGTCGAGGACGCCGCCGTGCACATCACCGGAGGTCCGGGGGCGGCGGCCGTGGAGACCATGCTGACGGACGCGTTCACCGGCCGGCTGAAGAACGGCGTGACCACGCTTCCCGGCGCGGTCGCGCTGCTGGAGACCCTGCGCGCGGCGGGGATCCCGGCGGGGCTGGTCAGCGCGTCTCCCCGGCCGGTCGTGGACCTGGTGCTCGAAACCGTCGGCGGTCACCACTTCCGGCTGTCGGTGGCCGCAGGGGACAGCCCCAGGAACAAGCCCGCGCCCGATCCCTACCTGGCCGCCGCCGCGCGGCTCGGCTTCGACCCGGCCGCGTGCGTGGCGGTCGAGGACAGCCCGACCGGCGTCGCCTCGGCCCGGTCCGCCGGCTGCGCCGTCATCGTGGTCGGCCCGCCCGGTACGACGAGCGGCCTGAGCGGGGCGGACGGGGTGACGGCGGTGCCGACACTGGAGAGTATCGACCTGCCGCTGCTGCGACGGCTGGTCTCCCGCCAGTGAACGCCGTGAGCCTGGTAACTTCGCGGACCTAAGTTCCCTTTGGGTATCGTCGCAACATGCACGTCATGAACACCTGCGACGATCCCAAGGACGTCTACTCGGCGGCCTGCCCGTGCCGCAACATGCTCGACCTGCTGGCCAACAAGTGGAGCGCGCTGGCCCTGGGCGCGCTGGAGGACGGGCCGCAGCGTTTCGGCGCGCTGCGTGCCCGGCTCCAGGGCGTCAGCCCCAAGGTGCTCACCCAGACCCTGCGCCGCCTGGAGGACCACGGCCTCGTCCACCGCGACGTGTATCCCGAGGTGCCGCTGCGCGTGGAATACAGCCTCACGCCGCTCGGCCGCGACGCCAACGTCCCGCTCGCCCACCTGCGGACGTGGGTGGAGCGCAACATCGACCGCTTCCCCGGCCCCGCGTAACCGGCCCCGCGTAACCGACCCTGGGTAACCGACCCCGCGTAACCGGCCCGGAGCAGCCGGCCGGGAGTAACCGGCCCCGCGTAGCCGGCCCCGCGTAACCGGCCCGGAGCAGCCGGCCCCGCGTAACCGGCCCCGAGTATCCCCCTTACCTGGATGGTTCCCGATGGATACTCGTGTCCCTTGCGGGTAACCACGCACCGGTGGCTACCGTGCAGGTCGTGCCGCCGAGCCGTACGACCGGCTTCGGCGCGTGACCCGTGACGAACGCGCAAGGGACAGACATGACCGAGAACCTGAACGGGACCATGCCCGCCGTCGCCTACCGGCGCAGCCTGCCCATCGACGACCCGGAAAGCCTCCTCGACGTGGAGCTGCCGGTGCCGCGACCCGGGCCGCGCGACCTGCTGGTGCGGGTGGAGGCCGTCGCTGTGAACCCGGTGGACTACAAGGTCAGGCGCAACAGCGACCCGGGCGGCGAGCCCAGGGTGCTCGGCTGGGACGCCGCGGGCACCGTGGTCGCCGTGGGCGACGAGGTGGAGCTGTTCGAGGTCGGCGACGAGGTCTACTACGCCGGCGCGCTCGACCGGCCCGGCGCGAACTCCCGCTTCCACGCGGTGGACGAGCGCATCGTCGGCCGCAAGCCCGCCACGTTGTCCTTCACCGAGGCCGCCGCGCTGCCGCTGACCTCGCTCACGGCGTGGGAGGGCCTGTTCGAGCGGCTGGGCCTGCGCGGCGACGCGCTCGACCAGACCGGAACGCTGCTGATCACCGCAGCCGCGGGCGGCGTCGGTTCCATCGCCGTCCAGCTCGCCCGCGCCCTGACCGGGCTCACCGTGATCGGCACGGCCTCCCGGCCCGAGACCGTGGAGTTCGCCCGCCGGATGGGCGCCCACCACATCGTGGACCACCGGGCACCGCTGGCGAAGCAGCTCGCCGAGGTCGCGCCCGGCGGCGTGGACTACGTCTTCAGCACGATCGGCACCGACCGCAACCTCACGGCCTACGCCGAGGCGCTCGTGCCCTTCGGCGCGATCGTCGCGATCGACGACCACGACTCCCTCGAGATCGGTGTGCTCAAGCCGAAGAGCATCGCGTTCCACTGGGAGCTCATGTTCACCCACTCGCTGTTCAAGACGCCGCATCAGGTGAACCAGCACCGCATCCTCGACCGGGTCGCCCGGCTCGTGGACTCCGGTGTCCTCACCACCACCGCCACCCGCGACCTCGGCCCGGTCAACGCCGCCAACCTGCGTGAGGCCCACCGGATCGTCGAATCGGGCACCGCGATCGGCAAGATCACCCTCACGGGCTTCTGAACAACCCTTCTCCGCCGGGAACAACGGATGCGGCGCGGCCGGTTGGGGACGAGAGGAACCGAGCCCAAGAACACCAGGAGTCGCGCATGCATGCCATCGTCGTCCCCGCTTACGGTGATTCCTCCGTGCTGGAGTACGCCGAACGGCCCGACCCCGTTCCCGGTCCCGGGGAGGTGCTGGTCGACGTCGCGGCGACGGGCGTCAACTTCATCGACGTCTATCACCGCGAGGGCCGCTATCCGCTGCCGCTTCCGCTGATCCCGGGCTCGGAGACGGCCGGGACCGTCACGGCCGTCGGGCCCGGCGTGACCGACATCGTGCCCGGCGACCGGGTCGGCTCCGCCGCCGCGGTCGGCGCGTACGCGAGCAAGGCGATCATCCCGGCGGAGAAGGTGGTCCGGCTGCCCGACGGGCTGTCGCCCGATCTGGCGGCGGCGGTGCTGCTCCAGGGGCTGACCGCCCACTACCTGACCCACTCCACGTACGCGATCAGGTCGGGCGACGACGTGCTCGTGCACGCGGCGGCCGGGGGCATGGGCCTGCTGCTCGTCCAGATGGCCAAGCTCCGCGGCGCCCGCGTGATCGGCACGGTCTCCAGCGCCGAGAAGGAGAAGCTGGCCCGGCAGGCGGGGGCCGACGAGGTCGTCGGCTACGAGGGCTTCTCCGAGGCCGTCAAGGAGATCACCGACGGCGCCGGGGTGCACGTCGTCTATGACGGGGTCGGCGCCGCCACGTTCGACGGGTCGCTCGCGTCGCTGCGGCCGCGCGGCATGATGGCGCTGTACGGCGCGGCCAGCGGTCCCGTCCCGCCGTTCGACCCGCAGCGGCTCAACGCGGGCGGCTCGCTGTTCCTCACCCGGCCCACGCTGGCGCATTACACGGCCACCCGCGAGGAGCTGCTGTCGCGGGCGAACGACGTGCTCGGCTGGGTCGCCTCCGGCGCCGTGAAGGTGCACATCTCGCAGCGTTACCCGCTCGCCGAGGCCCGGCGCGCCCACGACGACCTGGAAGGCAGGCGGACGACCGGCAAGCTGCTGCTCATCCCCTGACCTGCCGGTGAGCCGTCCTCAGGCGGCCATGTGGTCGATCAGGCGCTGCGCGGCCACCGCGGCGCCGTCGGGGCGCATCTCGCCCGCGAGGGACGCGGCGCGGGCCGCCACGCCGGGGTGGAGAGCCTGGCCGAGGGCCTCGGCCAGCGACCCGGCGGTCGGCGCGGCGGGCGGGTGGGCGATCCCGATCCCGAGATCGGCGGCCCGCCGCGCCCAGTAGTGCTGGTCGTAGAGCTGCGGCACGACGACCTGGGGCGTCCCGGCCAGCGCCGCGGCGGTCGTGGTGCCCGCGCCGCCGTGGTGGACGACGGCGGCGACCCGGGGAAACAGTGCCCGCTGATCGGCCTCGTCGATCATCAGGCAGTCGGGGCCGTCGTCCGCCGGGGACAGCCCGGCCCAGCCGCGCAGCACGATCACCCGGCGGCCGAGCGCGCGGGCCGCGCCGATCGTCGCCCGCGCGACGTCCCGGGGAGCGCGGACGCTGCCGAATCCGACGCAGACGGGCGGCTCGCCGTCGTCGAGGAACTTCTCCAGGTCCGGCGGCAGCGGACGCGGGTCCGGCAGGATCCAGGCACCCGTCTGCACGACGCGTCGGGCCCGGGCCAGGGCCCCAGCGCGGGATCGGCGGCCGGCCAGGGCCGGTCGGTGAACATGTGCCCTCGGGTGTCCGCCACGGGGGCCAGGCCGGCCGCGGCCCGGTGGGCGTTGAGCGCGGCGCCGACCGTCTCGTTCCAGCGCCGCGCGTCCTCGGCCCACAGCGCGCGGTTGCCGGCCGCCTCGTCCACCGGCGCCCGCCCCCAGCCCGAGCTCCCGCAGCGCCACGGCCAGCGCCGCCATCGGCTGGACGTCGCCCCGCGTCCCGATCGTGGACATCAGCACGCGCATATGTACCCCCTGGTCATGGTGTGGCTCACTGTGTGGCGGGTCGCGGTGTGGCGGGTCGGTGAACTGCCCGGCTCGCAGCGTGGCGGGGCGCGGGCCTGCCCGGCTCGCAGCGTGGCGGGTCGCGGGCCTGCCCGGCTCACGGCCCCCGATTGTCCGCCGTGACCGGGGTCTTGCCGCAAGCCCCCCTGCCGCCTGTACGGTGAAAGTGGCGGGGTCCCCGTACGGATCAGGTGAGCGGGTGGGCCGGCCACTCCAGGAGGCGGGCCCCGAGCACGGCCGTCTCCAGCGTGAACCGCTGGGTGGGATCGCTCGGCGAGAAGCCGGTCAGCCTCCTGATCCGCTCCAGCCGGTAGGTGATCGCCCGGGTGCTGACGCCGAGCCTGCGCGCCGCCGCCGTGTGGTTGCCCTGCGAGGCGAAGATCGCCTCCAGCGTCTCCAGCAGCGGCTCGGGGCCGCCGCGGGCGGAGGTCAGCGGCCCGAGCACCGTCGAGACGAGGTCCACGATCGCGTCCCTGTCCCGCAGCAGCACCAGGAAGACCAGCAGGTCTGCGGCCTTGAGCACCTGGGCCCGCAGGCCGAGCCGCCCGCCGAGGTCGATCGCGTTGACCGCTTCCCGATAGGACGTGACGATCCCGCCAGGACCCTTGTGGGGGCGGCCCACCCCCACCCGCCAGTCCGTGAGCGCGGAGCGTACGTGGTGGGTGAACTCGCCGCTCGCGGCGGTCAGCGCGCCCGGGGCCACGCACACCAGCAGGCCGTCGCGGACGGCGACCAGGATGTTGTGCGAGCCGAACCTCGCCACCAGCGCCTGCTCGATCCTCCCGGCCAGCGGGTCGCCCGCCGCCATCGGGGTGCCGGGCCTGGCCACGGTCACGACGTACGCCCCGGCGAGCCGCAGGCCGAAGTGCTCGGCCCGTTCGGCGTCCGCTCTGCCCTGCAGCAGATCGTCGACGAACAGGCGGCGGGCCTCCTCCTCCTGCCGGAGCGCGGCGCGCTGGGCCTCCTCGTATCCCTCGATGTAGGCGGCCATCCCGCGGCGTACGGCGCCAAAGGCCCCGCCGGCGGTGATCTCGGCGGCGTGCAGGCAGGCGTCGGCGAGCACCCGCAGCGGGATGCCGCGTTCGGCGGCGAGGGCGCCGCACTCGCGCAGGGCGTCCATGTCGGCGCGGGCGGGCAGCCTGCCGGTGGCGGCCGACGCGGCCAGAACCGACAGGAACCCGCCGAGTAAGTCGGCGGGCACTCCGGTCGCCTCGCTCACGCGAGCGAGAACGCTGTCCATCAGACTCCTACGTCACGCCGTTCGAAGGCGAGCAGCGCCGTCATGAGGAGCACGGCCGTCGCACCCAGCAGCACAAGGTAGTCACCGTACGGCCAGCCCTCATAGAGCGGCCTGCCGTCGAGGTAATAGTGGCTGGGCGAGATCCAGCGCAGCCAGGAGATCGCGTCGACGTTCCTGCCCATCGTCTCCACGATGTATCCGGCGACGCCCCACACGCCGGTCACGGCGAGCGCCACCTGCCTGCGCCCGGACGCCGCGCCCACGCACAGCGTCAGCGTCCCGAAGAACAGCACGAGCAGGAACAGCCCGGTGTGGGCGGCGAGGATCTTGCCGAACGGCACGTTCATGTCGGCGGCGGACGCGGCCACGGTGGCGACGGCCAGCGTCACGAGCGCCACGATGAGCAGGCCGAGCGCCAGCGCGGCCCAGCGCTCCAGGAGCAGCCGCCTGCGGTCGATCGGCAGCGTCAGCGTGAGCTCCAGCGTCTTGTTCTCCTCGGGGCCGGCGATGGCCCGGTTGCCGAGGATCGCGGCGCACATGGTGAACAGCAGTGGGCCGAGGAGCTGGTAGGCGACCGCCTGCAGATAGCCGCGCCCGGTCGCGATGTCGGACATGCCGCCCATCAGGTCTCGGAACGCGCCCGGATATTTGGCGACGGCCTGCGCGCTGAACGTCTCGGGGTCGTCCATGAAGCCCGCGTAGATCGAGATGTACATCGTGAGGAACGCGCACAGCCCGACCGTCCACCCGATGAGGGCACGGCGATACTCCCCCAGGCTCTTACGCACCAGCGTGGGCATGACGGCCCTCCTCCTCGCTGTAGTAGGTCAGGAAGATCTCCTCCAGGTCCGGCTCCGCGCTGACCATGTGGACCACGGTGTAGCGGGCCGCCGCCTTGATCAGCGCGTCGGGCCTGCCGTCGATCGTGCAGCGCAGGCTCGCCCCCTGCACGACCACGTCGCGTACGCCCGGGAGGCCCTGGAACGACTCTGCCGGGACCGGCGCGTCGAAGTGGAGCTCCACGTGACGTACGGCCCGCTCGCGCAGCGCGGCGATGTCCTCCACCGCGACGAGGCGGCCCGCCCGCACGATGCCCACCCGGTCGGCCACGTGCTCCACCTCGGCGAGCACATGCGACGACATGAGGATCGTGCGACCTGCCGTGCGCGCCTCCCTGACCATGGCCAGGAACTCCTGCTGCACCAGCGGGTCGAGCCCGCCCGTCGGCTCGTCCAGGATGAGCAGGTCGGGCTCGTGCATGAACGCCTGGATGAGCCCGACCTTCTGCTTGTTGCCCTTCGACAGCTCCCCCATCCTGGCGGACAGGTCGGCGTCGAGCCGCTCGGCCAGGTCGTCGATCCTGCCGCGGCTCACCCCGCCGCGCACGTCGGCGAGGAACTGCAGGTAGTCGCGGGCCCGCTCCCTGCCCTCCAGGGCCAGCTCGCCCGGGAGGTAGCCGATCCGGGCGCGTACGCGCGGATCACGCGTGTCCGCGCCGAAGACGGTCGCCCGGCCGGACGTCGGCCGGATCACGTCGAGAAGCAGCCGGATCGTCGTCGTCTTGCCCGCGCCGTTGGGGCCCAGATAGCCGAAGACCTCGCCCGGCCGGATTTCGAGGGTGAGGTCTTCGAGACCTCGTCTCGCACCGTAGAACTTCGTCAGCCCTTCGGTCTCCACCACTGCTGTCATGCCGCAATGGTGGCGCTCCCGTCAGGCGCGGGGTATGCCCGCTTCCGGACACTTGCCGATCGTGTTCGTTCGCACCTTCGGCAAAGCGCGGATCAAGACACATCACGGCGTGCCGCAGTCGGCGGAGCCGGGCAGCAGGTGGCGGTAGCGCGACACCAGCCGGTAGCCCGCCTCCGCCAGCCAGCTCACCGGCGGCGTCAGCAGCACCCGGCCGGCCGCGCGCCAGGCCGCGTGCGGCTGCAGGGCGAGGAGCAGCGCCACGGCACGCGCGCCGTGGGCGCGCAGCCCGCCCGGCCCGAGGAGCCGCACGGACGTCTCGGCCTCGTCGCGCGACAGGCCCGCCGCCTGGAGGTCGAGGCCCTGCCACGCCCGCACCAAGGGCATGTACGGCAGGAACCGGTGCCCGGCGTCCACACACGCCTGGCAGAAGGCGCAGTCACCGTCGAAGACCAGCAGGACCCGGCTCTCTGCGTTTTCTTGGCCCATGCTGTCGAACCTACCGATCCTGGGACGGATCACTCCGTTCGCGTGGTGGTGGCGCGGGCCGCCGTGACGCGCGCGCGGCCAGGACGACGACCAGGATCACGGCGACCGCGAAACTGAAGACGACCGCGACCACCAGCAACAGGATGAGCGCGCTCATCGCCGATCCGTCCAGCGTGCCCGTCTTTGGAGCAGGCGTGCCGACCCCCGGGCCAGGCGCGCCCGTCCTTGGAGCAGGCGTGCCGACCCCCGGGCCAGGCGCGCCCGTCCTTGGAGCAGGAGTGCTGGACCACGGGCCAGGCGTGCGGCGACCGCCAGGCGTGTGGCGACGGCCAGGCCCACCGAGGCGTACGACACCGCACGCGCGAGCCGTACGGACCTGGGGATGTCGGCGACGGCCGGGCGAGGGCCGTCGCCCAGCTCCGGGCGGTGCTCGACCCTGCCGCCGTAGTCGTTGGCCCCGCCGAGCCGTACGCCGAGGGCGCCGGCGAAGGCCGCCTCGCAGCGTCCGGAGTTGGGGCTGGGGTGGCGGTGCCCGTCCCTGATCCACACGGCGGCCGCGCGGCGGGGAGAGCCGCCCGCCAGACCGGCCAGGCCCGCCGTGAGCAGGGCCGTCAGCCGGGCCGGCACATAGTTGGCCACGTCGTCCAGCCGGGCCGAGGCCCAGCCGAACCTCGCGTAGCGCGGCGACCGGTGGCCCACCATCGCGTCGAGCGTGTTCACCGCGCGATAGCCGAGCAGGCCGGGCACGCCGAAGATCGCGCCCCACACGAGCGGGGCCACGACGGCGTCCGAGGTGTTCTCCGCGATGGACTCGACCGTGCCCCGCGCCAGCTCCGCGGCGTCCAGCCCGGACGGGTCGCGTCCGCACAGGTGCGGCAGGCGGGCGCGGGCGGCGGCCAGATCGCCCTCCTCCAGCGAACGGGCCATCAGCATGCCCTCCCTGCCCAGCGTCGTGCCGCCGAGCACCGCCCATGTGGCGGCGGCGGTGACCGCGGCGCGGGCGATCGGGCTCGACCGGGTCACCCGCTCGGCGAGCATCCCAGCGGCCGTCGCCGCGCCGACGCAGATGGTGGTGTAGGCCACGCCCGCTAACCGCGAATCGCGATATATGCGCTTTTCGAGGGCGGCGGCCCGGCTGCCGAACACCGCGACGGGATGGCCGCGTCTGGGATCTCCCACCGCCGCGTCGATCACGGCCCCGGCGAGCAGCCCCGCCGCCGTGGCACCGTCCAGGATCCGGGTCACGCAGGCATTCTGCCGTACGTGCCCCTTTGTCATGAGATGGGCTCGTAGCCGATGAGGCGACTGTGGATCGCGTCCTCGTTGGCGTCGAGCCAGACCGCGGCGCGCCTGATCCGTCCGCCCGCGCCGTCGTCCCACATGCGCGCCCAGCCGCCGCCGAGCGTCCTGGCCCGGTCGCGCATCAGCGCGTAGGAGCGGCCGAACCGCGTCCTGGCCGTCTCCACCAGCCGGAGCCGGTCACGCAGCGGCAGGCCGTACGCGTCGCAGAACGCCCGCACGCGGGCCGCCGCGTCCAGTGAGCGCTGCGCAGGGTCGCGGTCAAGGGGATCGGCCAGCGGGGCCCAGTGCCGCAACGTGGTGACCACATCGAACAGCCGCGTCGTCGGCCTGGCCATGTCGAAGTCGATCAGCGCGTACGGCAGGAGATCCCGCCCTGTCTTCCGGAAGACGACATTGGCCGGAGTGACGTCGCAGTGGCCCACGAGCTCGGCGGGGCCCTCCGGCGCCGAGCCGTTCTCCCAGACGGCGCCGGGAGGCGGGACGAACGAGGCCGCCGCGTCGTGGAAGCGCCGCAGCAGCCGGGCAAGGGCGGTCAGCGCCTCGTCGCTCACCGCGTACGCCGGCAGGGGATGCGTGGGCACCACGCCCTCGACGTACGTGAGGATGGCCCTGCCCCGCTCGTCTGTGCCGAGAACCCGCGGCGCCCGGTCGAACCCGGCGTCCTCCAGGTGCCGCAGCAGCGCGTGGACCGACGGCGACGTGGCACGCATCGGCCGCCGTACCGTCGCCCCCACCCGTACGACCCCTTCGGAGACGTCTCCGAGGAGCGGGATCTCGCGTACGGACATGGCGCTGAAGTTTAGCCCCGCAGGCGATCACATTTCCGCCGGAAAGCACGAAGAACAGGAAAACGTCTCGCCACACGGACGAATGTCCACCTGGCGAGAAGCCGGGCGGCATCGTGACCCTCCTGCGCGTGAGCAGTGCTGGATCGACCTTCCCTGCAGGAGGCCCGAGCACGTGCCTGAGCGGCATCGACGCAGGCCGAGCGGCCCCGGTGACCGGGCTCACAGGCCCACACGAGGCATGCGCCGGCCCATGTCCGGGAAACCGGGTGTGTACCCGGTCCCCGGATCATGCAGAATTAGGCACGAGCGCCCTTAGCTCAGCTGGATAGAGCATCGGACTTCTAATCCGACGGTCGGGGGTTCGAATCCCTCAGGGCGCGCTCCTCTCCTCAGCCTCTTTGGCCCCTGACCTGGGCTTCTACTTGATCGTGCCGTGATCGCGCGTGCAGCCGTACGCCACCGAGAGCCGCCGCTTGTCGCCAGTCACGGGATATACGCGGGATGATGTTGGAAAGCGGACGGTCGGGCCGTCGTGATCGTGGATCATCGGTGACATGAACGGGAACGACGGAGAATCGGGCGTCGACCTTCTCCGTTTGGCGATCGCCCCCTCGTCCTGCAGGCCAGGCAGCGAAGCATTCCAGCTGCAGGTCTACGTCAACGGAGCGGAGATGACCTCCGCCGGGGCGGGGCTGGGGATGGATCCGTACAACGTCCTGCTCCCAGCTAATCGACTGCTGGCCGATTCCCAGCCGCGCACTGTCGCGATCGCTCGTTGCGGCGCACGCGGCGTCTACGACTGCGGGGGCACGGACGTCACCATCACCCGTGATGGGGACCTAGTGCGCTGGGAATGGTCGAGAGAGGTGCCCATGGACCGCAGCGCCTGCTTCGCGGCCACTCAGTACGAGCTGGAGGTCGCGCGGGTCGCCGCGGATCATTCGTGGGAGACCCCGATGCGCACCGCGGGGCGGCTGGTCCTGACGAGCATCGACCATGCCCGACTGCTGACCTACGGCCTCAGCGCCAAGAGAGCCGTCCCCGAGATCCTGATCTGTTCGAGGTCTGGCTTGGCGTCGAGGATGGCTACCAGGTCTTCGTCGCCGCTCCCTGGCAGGGCCGCAGCCCGGCCGAACTGGCGCGCGAGGTCTGCGAGATCCTGGCGCGTCCTCCTCGGGAGTGGCCAGCCACTTGGCATTCCGTCAAGGGCTGGGTGACTACGCCGCCGAGCATTGCGGGGCCGTCCTGGGAACGCGAGCGGCTCTGACGTCGCAGCGGCTACCAACCCCGGAAGGATTCGTCCCATCTAGAAACCCAGCTACGAGCCGGAGGTGATCAGGACGGAAAGGTATGCGCATCGCGCTAGAAACCCCAGGTCGCCGGCTGATTCCGTACAACTGGACAGGGTGACGAGAGGGCAATCACGGTGACTCACGACCGGCCGGCCGGCAAGCTCAGGGCCATGGGCTATGTGCAGCCGGACGCCCCAGATGCAGCCCCAGGCGGCCACTCCCGGAAAATATCCGGAACAATCTTGACCACGTGGCCTCCCATCCAGGGTTGCAGCTCGCATCAGAATCTCAGGAGGCGCCATCTCCGCTCGTGGACAACGTGAACCGACGCCCGAAGAAGTCCAGCGGGGGGATCGAGGTGTTCAAGGAGTACGTCGAAATCACCACCAACCGCTCAATGCACGCTCCGGAAGGAAGCTGCCCTCACGCCTGTCCCTGCTGCGGATATCTGACTCTCGACTCGCGCGGCTGGTACCAGATCTGCCCCCTCTGCTTCTGGGAGGACGAGGGGCAGGACGACCACGATGCCGACGACATCCGGCGCGGCAGCCCCAACTATGGACTCAGCCTCACCCAGGCCCGCCTCAACTTCCGGCAGTTCCGTGCCTACATGGAGCGATACGTCCACAAAGTACGCCCTCCAAGACGCGAGGAGTTCCCTACCGACACAGACCCAGGGCCGCCTATCCGCGACCCGGGCTG
>NZ_JAATEK010000259.1:0-232 GCF_012034195.1 Microbispora sp. CL1-1 | reverse complement strand
TGTCGTACATCGCGCCGACGGAGGACGTGCAGGCCAAGCAGGTCGAGCAGAACGCCGAGCTGAAGGTGTGGGTGGAGGCGGTCAAGGCGGCCAAGGGCCGCACCAGTGACAACCTCGGCACGAAGTATCCGAAGATCTCCGAGCCGATGTGGAAGGCGATGCAGGCCGCGATGAGCGGGTCGCAGTCGCCGCAGGAGGCGCTGACCGCGGCCCAGGCCACGGCGGCGAGCGC
>NZ_JAATEK010000258.1:0-240 GCF_012034195.1 Microbispora sp. CL1-1 | reverse complement strand
TAGGGCGCGTATCGGGTTGTGATCAATCTGTGGGATTCGCCTGTCCGTCGTGGCTTGATCCGGTAGATCGGCGTGTGTGACGCGTGCGCAGCTGACGGATGAGGAATGGGAGTTCATCAAGCCCTATCTCCCGATCGGCAGGTTCGGCCCGTACCCTGAGCGGCTGCGGCAGCAGTTCGAGGGGGTGATCTGGCGGTTCAGGACGGGTGGGCAGTGGCGGGAGATCCCGCAGGAGTTCGG
>NZ_JAATEK010000257.1:0-241 GCF_012034195.1 Microbispora sp. CL1-1 | reverse complement strand
TCACCCAGCCGGATCACCCCACCCGGCAGCAGCACCTCACCCGGGCCGATCCTGTGACCAGGCTGCAGCGCACGCCCCAAAGGGATCGGGTGACCCGGCCATGCTGGGCGAACAGACCGACCCGGCAGACTCGGCCGACATGGCCAACACGGCAGGCGCGGTCAGCACCACGGGCGCGGCTGGTGCGGCCGGCACCGCTGGGGTGGCAAATACGACAAACGGGGCTGATCGGCGTCATGCC
>NZ_JAATEK010000256.1:0-241 GCF_012034195.1 Microbispora sp. CL1-1 | reverse complement strand
TGATGACCGCCCGCTGACGGTGCGCCAGGCGGACGCGCTGATCGCCCTGCTGGAGCAGAAGATCGTCACCGAGCTCCTCGTCGTGGTCAGCGCCGAATCCCTCCCCACCGACCCCGAAAACACCAACCCAGAAACCACCGACGACCCATACCCCGCCGACCCGGCCACCGAAGACACCGACCCGGCCACCGAAGACACCGACCCGGCCACCGAAGACACCGACCCGGCCACCGACGACGAG
>NZ_JAATEK010000255.1:0-245 GCF_012034195.1 Microbispora sp. CL1-1 | reverse complement strand
CCCGAGCCGGAGGACGGGAACGCGTACGCGCACGGGCGGAGGGGCGCACCCGAACCTAGGCAGGAGCGTGAGCACGGCCAGGGCACCGGACCCACGCCCGCGTACGAACACGACCAGAGCGCCGCACCCGAACCGGAGGACGGGCACACGCACGGGCGGAGGGGCGCGCCGGAGTCTGAGCGAGGGCACGACCAGAGCGCCGCACCGGAGCCGGAGCCGAAGGGTGAGCGCGGGTGCGGGGAGCC
>NZ_JAATEK010000254.1:0-258 GCF_012034195.1 Microbispora sp. CL1-1 | reverse complement strand
GTCGATACCTACAGCGACGGCCATGCCACTCCTTCCTCTCCCGTCACTGCCATGCAGCCTCTCCTCGCCGTCCATGCCCTACATAGCGATCAATCGCAGTGCCTAATCAGCGGTCAAGGAGAAGCGACGAGGCAGGGGGCCGAGCCTCCCTTGCCATCGAGGGCAGCCAGCGTGAGAGCCATCCCTGCCTCGTTCGCACACCCCGATCTTCTACACCAACCGGAGCGCGCTCGCACTCAAGAAGGTAGGGCGGCGTGA
>NZ_JAATEK010000253.1:0-260 GCF_012034195.1 Microbispora sp. CL1-1 | reverse complement strand
CCGACTCCGGGATGGCTTCGAACACGTGCGGGTGGTGGGGTGGCTGGTGTGGGAGCCATCCCGCCCGCCATCGACCCCAGGCAAGCCCAGCAGCCCGCCTCCTCCGGCGCAAGCCCGGCTGTGACTGTTGGCATCCAATGACCGTGGAAGATGCCCAGGCGGAGGGACACGTCAAGCCGGGCTTGCACCTCCGTCGCCAGCCCGCTGCCGCTCCGCGGTGGGGTCGACGGCAGACGGGATGGGCGAAGCGCCGGCCCCTG
>NZ_JAATEK010000252.1:0-262 GCF_012034195.1 Microbispora sp. CL1-1 | reverse complement strand
GACCTCGGCGACAGCGCCCCCAGCGACTACGTCCCCGACCCTGCCGGATGCACTGACGAGCCAAGCCAGGCCGACCCGGCCACCGAAGACCCTGCTGACCCTGCCGCCGACGACGACGTCAGCGACCACTTCGCGGACCTCGGCGACAGCGCCCCCAGCGACTACGCCCTCGACACCACCGGGACCACTGACGAGCCGGGCCAGGCCGACGACACCACCGACCACGCCGAAGACACGCGGGATGCCGGGGGCTTCGAGGAAA
>NZ_JAATEK010000251.1:0-263 GCF_012034195.1 Microbispora sp. CL1-1 | reverse complement strand
CCGTGCGGCTGCCTTTGAGGGTGGTGGGGTCGATGCCGGCGCGTTCGAAGGTTTCCCAGGCGACTTCGAGGAGGAGGCGTTGCTGGGGGTCGCTGGCGAGGGCTTCGCGGCGGGAGATGCCGAAGAAGTCGGCGTCGAATCCGGCGATGTCGTCGAGGAAGCCGCCGTGGCGGGTGTAGGAGGTGCCGGGGTGGTCGGGGTCTGGGTCGTACAGGGCGTCGAGGTCCCAGCCGCGGTCGGTGGGGAACTCGGTGACGGCGTCG
>NZ_JAATEK010000250.1:0-268 GCF_012034195.1 Microbispora sp. CL1-1 | reverse complement strand
CCCCTTGAGGATCTCGATCGTGTGCGACAACGACGGCTCGGCCACCTGGATCGGCTGGAACCGCCGCTCCAGCGCCGCGTCCTTCTCCAGGTGCTTGCGGTATTCGTCGAGCGTGGTGGCACCGATGGTCTGCAGCTCACCGCGGGCCAGCATCGGCTTGAGGATGCTGGCGGCGTCGATGGCGCCCTCGGCGGCGCCCGCGCCCACCAGCGTGTGCAGCTCGTCGATGAACAAGATGATGTCGCCCCGGGTGCGGATCTCCTTGAGC